>JAMCQK010000102.1 GCA_023382135.1 Deinococcus sp. | reverse complement strand
AACCAAAACGCGGATGCCCGTCCTAGCATCCTGTGCAGGAAAGACCTTCAAGCGCGAACCGTCGGGCAAAACTAGCTCCGACTGCACTATCGGGTCTCGCAGCACGTAGGGGCCCAGACTTTCCATCTCCATGAGTATAAACTTGCTCCATGAGTATAAACTTGCTCCCCCAAGCGACGAGATAGCGCCTTCGATTGACACCCTTTTTCAAGCGGAAATATAATCCGGCTAACATCTGGCGCTGGTTGGTCGTCGGGTAAGTGCTGAAAAGCGCCCGACGACGAGAGCCTCGGAGATACCGGAAAGGAGAATGGATGGAATTTAAGATCGCGCTGTCTACCGAGGAGATTGTTCGTGGACTAAAGCATTACCGACGTATCGCCAAGCAAGACGTTTTACGCGCCCCCGAGACGCCCAACCCGGACGTGTTCCGCGCCCACGCGGAAGCCAGGCGCGAGGTCTACGCCAAACTGGCCGACATTGCCGAGGCCGAGGGGCCGGACGCGGTGGTCACGCAGGCGCTCGGGCTTTACCAAGATCTCCCCTTTGTAACCGGAACCGCCGAGGAGGCCTACCCGGAAATCAAGGGCAGAGAAAACGCGCTGGAAAATTTCTTCTTGATGATTGGGCTGGACCCCAAAGTTCGGCGGGAAGCCCGCAAGGCCAGGAAGCCCGCCGAATGAATACTTGTAGGCTATGGCTTGTTGGTAGTGGTAACTCTTGCAGATCCCACATCCGGCACCCGGCAACCCGCTTATGATTCTCGATCTGCTTGCTTCTCAGTCGCAAACCTGCAAGGCCTGCCGCTTATCTGAGGGCAGGACTACCGTGGTATTCGGCGAAGGGAACCCGGACGCCCAGCTGATGATTGTGGGTGAAGGCCCGGGTGAGGATGAGGACAAAACAGGCCGCCCTTTTGTGGGAAGAGCTGGGCAGCTGCTGGACAAAATCCTCGAGGCCGCGGGCATCCCGCGAAGCTCGGTTTACATCGCCAATATCGTGAAGTGCCGCCCACCCGGAAACCGCGCACCCTTGCCCGACGAGGCCAAAATCTGCACCGCGCTCTGGCTCAATAAGCAGATTGAAACTATCAGGCCCCAGATCATCGCGCCGCTGGGGGCTTCGTCGGCGGAGTTCTTTTTGGGCGACAAGGTGTCTATCACCAAAATCCGCGGCCAGTGGCTCGATTGGCAGGGCATCAAACTTTTTCCCATGTTTCACCCCGCCTATCTTTTACGCAACGCCGCGCGCACCCCGGGAAGCCCCAAAGCGCTCACATGGCAGGACATCCAGGAAGTAAAACGCATGCTGGGTACTTTGGGTCCAAAGCAGGGCCAGGAAGTAAAAGCTACCAGCCAGCAGCCACTCTTTTAGTGTGTGTCCAAAAAGACAAACACGCGGCAGCTTGAAGGAGTAAACTGCCGGCTTATGACCCCATCACCAGTGCAAAAAATTCCAGTAGCAGGGCTTTTCCACCTGGGGGTCTTGTACTTGGTCTGGGGAAGCACCTATCTGGCTTTTCGCTTGGCGGTGGGGCCCGGCGGCGACTTTCAGCCTTTGTGGCTGGGAGCGCTTAGGCTTCTGCCTGCGGCATTGCTGCTGCTTGGCTTTGCGCTGCTGCGGGGCCTGCGAGTCAGGCTCACCGTTTCCGAGGCCACCAGGCTTTTGGTGTCAGGGGTGTTGCTGTGGGCGCTTGGCAACGGGTTGGTGCTGGTGGCTTCCCAACACGCGTACTCGGGTTACGCCGCTTTGATGGTGGGCGCTACCCCCTTGTGGGTGGCCGGCCTCGAGGCTTTCCTCAACCGCAGGCTGCCATCCCCGCTGCTCATCACAGGATTATTAATTGGCCTCTTGGGCGTCGGCGTGCTCTCCGCGCCCCACCTGGACAGCGGCTCTGCTTCCGACCTTCGCGCCTCGGTGATGTTATTTTTTGGGCCTATCTTCTGGGGCGCCGGCCTGGTGTACATGCAGAGAAGAGCGGTAGCCCTGGATCCGCTGGTAGTCTCTGGCTACCAGCAGCTTTTTGGCGGGATCGCGTTCGTGCTCTTGATTGCGCTCTTCGGCGAGGCCTGGACTGCGCCCTCTACTACCGGATGGTGGTCCTGGCTTTATCTCCTGATTTTTGGCTCGCTAATTGCCTATACCTCGTTCGTGCTGGCGCTGCGGCTCTTGCCCGCGAACCTGGTAGCCACCTACGCCTACGTAAATCCAGTCATCGCGGTCTTTTTGGGCTGGCTCATTTTGCGCGAACCCCTCTCGCTCTGGACGCTTGCAGGGGCATGTCTGGTGCTCCTTGGGGTGGCCTTTGTGTTTAGAGGGCGGCTTATTCAAAAATAGCCACAAACACCCGCAACCAAGTTGTCGTCCCGCTTGGGGCGCCATTCTGGTTTTTACGTTATCCCTGAGTCAAAGCACACCACCTGCAGCCGAAGCCAAGGAGAAGCTGGCTCCTGGCGCGCGGCAGTTTTAGAGTAAGGGCGTAGCTTACTGCGGCGCCGAAAGGCTCTTCAAAGGACAGGTGTCATCCAGTAAAACTACCGGCAGCACTGCGGCTGGGAGCCAGCCCTACCAGCGTCCGGTGTGTGGGGTTGGTCTTATGGGCTCCAACCCTCGTTAGAGCAATGTTCTGCCTTGGGAAACCGCCCTGGCTGGCTCTGCGGCTTGTTGGTTGGCTCTACATCCCTAGCGTGCCGCAGTCCTGAACAAAGCGAATGGGAGGGGTCTCTCTTGAGCTTTCCGACCTACGGATACCGCGCTCGCCGAGAGCTCACTAGTGCCTAAAGTGCCGCACTCCTGTAAACACCATGGCAATTCCCGCTTGGTTGGCCATGTCAATAGAGTCCTGGTCGCGCACCGAACCACCGGGCTGAATGATGGCGGATACCCCCGCCCGTGCCGCCAGTTGCACCACGTCACCAAAGGGAAAGAACGCATCCGAGGCCATCACCGCGCCCATGGAGTTTTCGCCTGCTTGCTCCAGCGCCTGCCTGGCAGCCCGCACACGCGAGGTCTGGCCCACGCCGATGCCGACGGTCTGCCCATCTTTTGCAATAACGATCGCGTTCGAACGCACGTGTTTCACCACCGTCCAGGCAAAAAGCAAGTCGTTCCACTCGGAATCCTTTGGATGATCGGCAGTCACAAACTGGACCTGGTTCTGATCGAGCGAAAACGTATCGGCATCTTGCAACAGAAATCCTCCGCGCAGCCGCTTGAAATCGAGATACGGACCTTTGGCTGGCGGCGGAACTTTCAAAACGCGCAGATTTTTCTTTTTGGCAAAAATCGCCAAAACGTCATCTTCAAACGAGGGCGCCATCACCACCTCGAGGAAAACATCCCGCATGGCCTCGGCGGTCTTTTCCTCTACCGGACGATTGAAAGCGATTATTCCTCCGAAGATACTTTCCGGGTCGGCCTCGTAGGCCTTGAGATACGCCGCCAGCCCGCTCTCCCCCACCGCCACACCGCACGGGTTCTGGTGCTTAATGGCCACACACGCAGGCTGGGAAAACTCCGAGACCAAGTTCCAAGCGGTCTCGGCGTCTGCATAGTTGTTGTAGCTCATCTCCTTGCCTTGGAGAACCTCTGAATGCACTAAAGGGCTTACCTCGCCGCGTTCCAGGTACAGCGCCGCTTGCTGGTGCGGGTTCTCGCCATAACGGAGGCCACGAATTTTATCCAGGGCAATAACCTTGGTAGCCGGAAACTTTTCGTGCGACAACCAGCCGGAGACCGCCGCATCATAGGAAGCCGTATGCGCAAACGCCTTGAAAGCAAGCTCGCGCCGGAACGCGCTACTCACGCCTGTTCTCAGGGCTGCCAGCACGCTAGGATAATCCGCCGGATCGCACACAACAATTACCGATTCGTGGTTCTTGGCCGCCGCACGCAACATGGCTGGGCCGCCGATATCTATGTTTTCCAAACACTCTTCAAAGGAAGCGCCTTTGGCCAGCACTTCTTCGAACGGATAAAGGTTCACCGCCAGCAGATCTATGCGCGTGATGCCGCCAGCCTCGAGTTCAGCGGTGTGCCCGGGAGTTTTCTTGGCTAAGAGCCCACCGTGAATTTTTGGGTGCAGAGTCTTTACCCGGCCGCCCAGAATCTCTGGGAAGCCGGTGACCTCGGAAACGTAGATAACGTTTAGGCCCGCATCTTTCAAGATCTTGTGGGTGCCGCCGGTGGAAACGATGTCAAAACCCAGAGACGCCAATCCTTCAGCAAACTCGACTAATCCCTTTTTGTTTGATACCGAGAGAAGCGCGCGCATCTCTACGACTTTACCCATACCCTCCACAAGCCACAAGCCGCTCGCCACAAGCTATGCTGTTCCTATGAGTACCGGCATCTACGACGCCATCAAAAAGGAAATTGTCCAAGGCATGAAGCAAGGCGACGCCCAAGTGCGCGATTTCGCCCGTGTGGTCAAAGCCGAGTTCGACCGCAAAGGCGACGGACGGGCGATAGACGACGCCGACGCGGTAAAGATTCTCAAGGCGTTACGCGTATCCGCCGAGGAAAACAAAAACACGTTCGAGATTGAATTTCTTGACAAGTATTTGCCCAAAGAGCTGAGCGAGGCCGAGATTGAAGCTTGGATCAAAGCAAACATAGACTTCCCGCAGTTCAAGGCTCCTGTGGCCGCCATCGGAACAGTAACAAAAGCGCTAGGGCCTGCGGCACCCGGAAATATAGTGCGCGTGGTGATTGAGAGGCTCGCCAAGAAATGAAAAAGGACTCTCCCTGGGAAAGCCTCGAGGTCGAGCAGATTCTGGACTATCCAGTAAGGCTGGTGCGCGAACGCCTGCGCACCCACACCGGCAAGGAGCTTACCTACATCTACCGCCCCGGCCCGGTGGAGGCGGTCTTTATCCTGCCGGTGACAGTAAAGCGAACCGCGCTGCTCATCCGTCAGTACCGCCATCCCACCGGGAAATTTTTGCTGGAGGTTCCAGCGGGAAAAGTGGATGAGAGCGAAAGCCCGGAAAACGCCGCAAGGCGCGAGCTTTTAGAAGAAGTCGGCGCACAGGTTTCACAGGTAAACCCTCTTGTAACCTTTCACCCGCAACCTTCCTTCACCGCGGTGGTCTTTCATTCGTTCGTCGGCTTCGCTGCGGAGGTGGTACAGGCGGTAGCGCACGAAGAAGGTGAGCTCATTGAGACCATCGAGATGCCCCTGGGCGAGATCTACGAACTCTTGGACAGCGGCCAGATAGAAGACGCGCCTACCGCCCTTACACTTTTTTACGCGCGCCCCAAACTTATCGAGCGCGGGCTGCTAGACTAAGCATCTCCAGTCTAAGTTTGTCGAAAGGCTTGAAAAGCCACGCTGTGTTCCTTGCTCCCTCTGGTCCTAGTGAGTTTGGCCGAAGGGCCAAACTCGCCATGGAGATACTTAGACCGTACCCAAACAACAAGAAGAAGCTCTACCCTGGGAAAGCCTGGATATCCAGGAGCTCGCTAAGCACCCATTCCCCGTCATCCGCGAGCGCCTAAAACCCATTTGGACAAGGAAGCCGCGTACATCTATATGCCGGACAAGTACCGCTTCGTCACAGCGCTTCCGGTTACCGAACAGGGTACTGTGTTGCTTATCAGGCAGTACCGCCATGTCTGGCGACGGTTTTTTGTCGAGCTTCCGGGTGGAGCCGCTAATTTGGGCGAGGACCTCGAAAAAGCCGCACGGAGTGAGCTTTTGGAAAAGGTAGGTGCGGAAGCCCAAGAACTTACCGCTTTTCCTCCCCATCCTCCACTTGGCACCCTTATTACAGCACAGACCTTCTCCTATATCGCCCTAGGCACACGCGTTACCCGGGCCAACAGTACTGGACGACAGGGAGCTGATAGAAGCCCCGGAGGTCTCGCTTGCCAAGGCCTATGAGCTGTTAGAGCGGGGCACTATCACGGACGCCTCACACGTGATTACCATGCTTCAAGCGCGTCCCTTGCTGGTCAAAAGAGGCTTATTGCCCTAAACTATTAAGGCCTGGGAAGGGGGCACGGTCGCGCTCGCGAAAGCGGGTGAGGAAAGTCCGGGCTCCATAGGGCAGGGTGCCAGCTAACGGCTGGGCGGGGCAACCCGACGGAAAGTGCAACAGAGAGTAGACCGCCAGAGGCTTTGACCTAATTTCGCCTGCACTGCCACGCGGTGGCGGTGCAACGAACTGGCAAGGGTGAAACGGTGGGGTAAGAGCCCACCAGCGCACTGGGAGACCAGAGCGGCTTGTAAACCCCACCTGGTGCAAGGTCCAATAAGCAGGGAGGGCTAGCCCGGCCCGTCTAACCTGCGGGTGGACTGCTTGAGGTTCGTGGCGACACGGATCCCAGAGAGATGACCGTGGAAACAGAACCCGGCTTACCCCCCTTCCCTTGCTAGGAGACAAATCCCCGAGTAATATCGGGGATTTTTCCTTTTCCAAGCCCAATAAATCAAGGCTGACCACCCCTGTCTTGACCACTGGACCGCCATAATTGCCTTATCTATCGCATAAATTAGATGGTTCATGCTGTTTATCCTATCCAGAACAAGATAAAGACGCTATTTCATTTATTTTTTACCGTTTCAGACATACTTACTGGCGTTTTTCAAAATATAGGCGGTGGGACAGCAGTGTGGTGATATTGGGAGACAGTGGAAATTTTTAGATATAGTGTGTTATTATCAGCGACGTAATAACTCTGTATCAAAGCGATAAATCGAAATAAGAGCTGTTAATTCAAATTTAGTAAAAGTGGGAGATAGTGGGAAATGCCATACGGTGAATACCAGTACAGCCTCGATGACAAGGGAAGGGTAGTAGTACCCCAGCCTTTCCGGCATTTCGTCGAAGACGGGGTAGTGGTCACCCGCGGCATGGAAGGTTGTCTTTACCTGTTCCCGCTCATTCAGTGGGTCCGCATTGAAGAGCAGCTAAATAAAGCGCCAATCGGAGACGCCGAGAGCCGCGCCTTCGTGCGGTTTTTCTACTCCGGGGCCTACAAGACCAAGATGGACAACGCGTACCGCGTAATGGTCCCGCCCGCGCTCAGAAAGTTCGCCGACGTGGAAAGCGAAGTGGTAATTGCAGGTGCGCCTGGGCACTTGGAGCTTTGGAGCGAGAAGCGCTGGTGGGAAAACATCAACAAGATTTTGGAGAACCCGCCCGCGCCGGAAGCCTTGCGAGGTCTGGTGGGATGAACCTTTGGGCTATTGAAGACCAGACCCATCTGCAAATGGCGGCCTTTATTGGCCGTGAGTTAGCCAAGGAATCCGCACCCAAGGAGCCCGAGATGCAGCACACCAGTGTCCTGTACCAAGAAGCCCTGGGCTTGTTAGCAGTCAAGCCCGGGGGGCTCTATGTGGACGCCACCTTGGGTGGCGCCGGACATACCAGGGGGATTCTGGAACGCGGAGGCAGGGTAATTGCTTTTGACCAGGATCCACAGGCCATAGCGCGTGCCAGGGAAATGGGCCTATCCGGGCTGACGCTGGTTCAGGCCAACTTTGCAAATGTTCAAAACGAGCTTGTCAAGCTTGGCATCATACAAGTGGACGGAATCTTAGCTGACCTGGGGGTCTCCAGCTTCCACTTTGACGACCCCAAACGCGGCTTTAGTTACCACTACCAGGGGCCGCTGGACATGCGGATGGGAGACAGTGGAACCACCGCTTCGGAAGTGGTGAACACCCTTCCGGTGGAAAGACTGGCCGAGGTTATCCTGCGCTTTGGCGACGAGCCCAAGGCCTACCGCATCGCAAGATTTATTGACCAAGCACGCAAGGCAAAGCCGATAGAGACCACCACCGAGCTTGCCGAAATTGTGCGTCGCGCCGTGGGTTACCGCACCGCTGGGCACCCGGCACGCAAGACCTTCCAGGCGCTCAGAATTTTTGTAAACGATGAGCTTGGCGCACTCAGCAAGTTGCTCGAGGCGGCAGAAAAGGTGGTCCATCCTGGTGGCCGCTTAGTGGTAATCAGTTTTCACTCGCTGGAAGACCGGGTGGTCAAGCAGTTCTTGAAGGATAGCGATACTTTTGAAGCGCTCACCAAAAGGCCCTTGGTTCCCGGAGCAGGTGAGATTGCCGCCAACCCCCGCGCTCGTAGCGCCAAGCTGCGCGCGGCCGTGCGCAAGGAGGGGGCGTGAGCACCCTACAGCGTTGGAGCTTTTTTTACATCTCCTTGCTTCTTGTTCTGGATAGGATAAACAGCATGAACCATCTAATTTATGCGATAGATAAGGCAATTATGGCGGTCCAGTGGTCAAGACAGGGGTGGTCAGC
>JAMCQK010000173.1 GCA_023382135.1 Deinococcus sp. | reverse complement strand
AACGGCGGTCAGGCCATGGCCGGCCACCGCCAATGCCGGGGCATGAGTGGTGTCGCGCCCCCCGACGCTAATGGTTCCTTCCACTACCCGGCCGTCATACTGCGGCAGCAGCCCCGACAAAGCCCGTACCAACGTGCTTTTCCCCGCCCCGTTTGGCCCCAGGATGCCAATGGCCTCTCCCGGCCCTGCCCGCAGGCTAACCCCCTGCAACGCCAGGATCACGCCGCGGTAAGCCACTTTAAGGTTGTCAACCGACAGGCTAGCCATCGTTCTCCTCGCAAAGTTGAAACCGCTGTTTCTGGCCGGGCGGGGTCAGGCGGCCTCCACAAGCCCCCCCTGTAACCGCACCTTAGCGCAGGGTGCAGAGTCCGAAGCAACGCAGAGGGCGCGAACATTCAAAGCCTCTCGATGCGGCCCTGGCCAAAAATGCCCTGCGGCCTGAAGAGCAACACCAATAGAACGATCAGAAAGGGCACGGCCTCGGTAATGCCGGCAAAGCGGGACTCGAGGTAGAGCATGGAAAAGGACTCCACTACCCCCAGAAGCAGACCGGCAACCAAAACACCGGCCACCGAGTCCATTCCTCCAAGGATAGCCACCGGAAAAACCTTGAGCCCCAGAGCCGCCAGATGAAAACCCACTCCCCCCGCAAGCGCCAAGAGGCCACCGCCCAATGCGGCAAGCGCGGCAGATAGCCCCCAGACTGCGCCCACCACACGGGGGGCATTAATTCCCAGTGCCAAGGCCGCGGTCTCACTCTCCGAAACCGCCCGAACCAGAACTCCGTAGCGGCTCTTGCGCAAAAGATAGACCAACCAAGCACAGAGCAATACGCCAATCATCAGATACCAGACCGAGCGCGAAGGCAGGGCAAACCCTCCTACCTGCACGGTCAGGTCGGGAAGTGTACCGGACAGATACTTTTGATCCGGCCCCCAGATAAGCTGTACTCCGCCCTGGAGTGTGACCACCAGGCCAATAGTAGCCATGATGACCGCCACCAGGTTGCGCCCCAGCAGAGGCCGCACAAAAACCCGCTCCACCAGCACACCAAACAAGAACGCCGCCGGGACCGCGACCAGTAACGCCAGCGGCAGCGGCATGAGAAGCGCCAGTGTGTAGGTAAGGTAGGCTCCCACCAGCAGGAACTCCCCAACCGCAAAATTGACCACTCTGCTGGTCCGGTACACCAGCACAAAGCCCAGAGCAATCAGGGCGTAAAGTGCGCCGGTAGCCAGACCAGTAATTAGAAACTGTAGCAGTAGCATAGGCTCGTCTACATCACGGTAAGGACGACACAACGGCAGCACGTGCAGGGCACAGGAGCCAGTCCTACTGGTCCTCGCCAATACCTCATGCGGGTAAGAGCGGCGGGCCGGTTATCGCGCAAGCTAACAAGGCGAGACTACACAAAACCGTTCGGACCCACACCGAGTACGGCCCGTACCGTTCTAGCCAACCGTTATCCAGTCGGTGATGGCATCGAAACGGCCGTCTTGCACGTTGGCGCGGTACAACTTGATATAGGGCAGGCGGTGGTTCACAAACTTCATGGACCGGATAAGCCCGTCGGCATTGTAGTCGCCCATATTGTTCAGGCTTTCCACTACCCCAGCCCTGGTGAGCTTGCCTGCTTTCGCCGCCCGGCTGAAGGCCTCGCCCAGGACATCCACCACAAACCAGCTGCCCATGTAGTAGGTGGTCTTGTAGCTGATGCTCCTCCCCTTGCTGGCCCGGAACTGTTTAATCTTTTCCACGGCGGGGATAAGGCTGTCGTACCAGTAAGCGTTGTGGTAGGTGACGACAAAACCATTAGTGGCCGGCCCGCCGCGCTGCATTAGCGCCAACTCCGCCGAGTAATAGGTGCCCATGAACGTGGCGTTCAGACCCTGCTCTTTGGCGGCCCGCACCAATAAGGGTTCTACGGTCAGCACGTACCCCTGCATGATCACAAAGTCGGGCCCGGCTTGTTTGAGTTTCAGGGCCAGCGCGGTGGCATCGGGCATGGAAAGCGGCGTCACCTCTTCCGCCACAATTTGCATCCCCAGCTTTTCCGCCTGGGCCTTGGCAAAAGGAATAGGGTCTTTGCCAAACTCCGAGTTGGAATAAACCAGCGCAATCTTAGCGGCACGTTTTCTGCGCCGAACCTCGCCCAGGAGCCCGGCCATCATGTCGCTGTAGGTGGGTCCTAAAACAAAAATTGTGGGATAGGTTTTGGGATCCGCCAGCTCGCTAGAAAAAGAGGTGGCCGAGTAGGGCAGCCCCAGGCGGGCAACCTCAGGCGCCAAAGCTTTGGAAAGGCCGGTGGAGTCCCCATAGACAAAAAGCAGCTCATCGGGACTTTCGCGGCTTACGATACGGCTAAACGCCGCGGTGCCCTTGGCGACGTCGTAGCCGGTGTCTTCCACCAACAGCTCGAGCTTGCGACCGCCAATGCCGCCTTTGACTTCGTTGACGTACTCGGTTGCATCACGGAAGGCCTCGAGGGCTGCATTGCCCGCAAAGGCGAACGGGCCAGTAAGCGGCAATAGGGCCGCAAACTTTACCGGCTTGGACTGGGCCCGGGCCACGAAGGGGATTCCAAGTGTCGCCGCCACGGCAACGCCTGCTTTGAGCACTTTCCTGCGTCCATCATTCATACCGTGCCTCCTTTGTACGCTCGCTTTGTTGTGCTTTTAGCTTATTCCAGATCGGGGTCAAAAGCTACTGCCGGCCAAGGGTGTAGACAGCTTGCAAATCCACCGATAACTACCTCACTGGGTGCTCCCGGTTCTACCGACCACAAGTCTTTAGCCCATTCTAGCAGGCGTTCTAGGTCTTCGCTCGGTTCAGATTCAGGGTTTTGCGCAGATTTGATCCAAGTCGCAGCCAACAAACACTTAAGTAGAGATGCCAGCACGGCCTCGGCATAAACTATCTGTCCAAAGGAGGTATCCACCTTGCCCGCCCCAGGAGCAGGCCTTAAGGGTCGAGCCGATAAAGTCAGGCCCGTGCGGCTCCCCTTTGGGTTTTGGCGTAGCGCTTTAGCCAGTTGCTTGTGGCAAGGCACTGCTTAATAAAATACAAAGGCCTTTGGTGTTTGAGCCGAGGAAGGGACGGTTACTCTCCCAAAACCAGCGCAAAGATCAGCGGAGCCACAATCGAGGCATCGGATTCGATAATGAACTTGGGAGTATCCACCGCAAGCTTGCCCCAGGTAATTTTTTCATTGGGTACGGCTCCCGAATAAGAGCCATAACTGGTGGTTGAATCACTAATCTGGCAGAAGTAGCCCCACACCGGAATACCGGTGCGCTGCAAGTCTTGGTGGAGCATCGGCACTACACAAATTGGGAAGTCACCCGCAATTCCACCGCCAATCTGAAAGAAGCCGATTGACTGCCTAGCCGAGGTCTCGGTATACCAGTCGGCCAGCACCATCATGTACTCGATGCCTGTACGGACCGTGTGGACATTCTTGATGTCTCCCGAAATGCAGTGCCCGGCGTACATATTGCCCATGGTGGAGTCTTCCCAGCCCGGAACCACAATGGGCAGGTTCTTTTCCATGGCCGCGTAGACCCAGGAATCACGCGGATCAATTTGATAGTGCTGCTTTAGCGCGCCTGAACGCAGCAAGCGATAGATGAACTCGTGCGGAAAATAGCGTTCGCCCGCTTGGTCGGCCCGCTCCCACTCAGCCAACAAAGCCGACTCGAGCCGGCGCATGGCTTCCATTTCGGGAATACAGGTGTCGGTTACGCGGTTCATGTGCCGGTCCAGCAGCGCCTGTTCATCCTCCGGGGTAAGGTCACGGTAGTGCGGCACCCGCTCGTAGAAGTTATGGGCAATCAGGTTGAAAATATCTTCTTCCAGGTTGGCCCCGGTACACGAGACCGCCTGCACCTTGCCCTGGCGGATCATTTCGGCAAAAGATAGGCCAAGTTCGGCGCTGCTCATGGCCCCAGCCAGGGTAACCATCATTGCTCCGCCTTGATTGAGGTGGTGCGTATAGCCCTCGGCGGCATCCACCAAGGCCGCCGCGTTGAAGTGCCGGAAATGATGCCTAACAAATTGGCTGATTGGCCCACGAGACATACGGACTCCCCTTTCGGTCGGCAAGACGCCATCCGCTCGAATTATAGAGTTATCTGCGCAAACATCTATCAAATGGTCATCAGGCCAAAAGGACGCTTGATGGATAGGGTATATTTCACCACTAAACCTAGCCGCGAAATTTGTAAAGCCAGTTTATCTAGAATGTCAGCCTGCTTAGATTTGGCAATCCGTACCTAGGCCAGCTCAATCAAATAGATGTACGCCGCCGGGACGTGCAGCCGGCTCGCCTTTGTTCAAACCCAAGGATTCGGCTGCTGGCGCGATCTAGGCGGCGTAGCGGTGCCATTGAAGCAGTGGCCAGAGGGACAGGCTTTCCATGAGTTATTAAGCGCCTGCTCGTCAGTCCGAGACCAGACTTGTCTGGTACGATAAACCTTCGATGCCACATTTCAAGAACCAACTCAAGACCGCTGTTACCGGTGCGCTGGCTGCCATGGGTATAGCCGAAGCCCCCGAGATTGTCCTGCAAGAAACCCCCGAGGGCAAAGAGGGGGATTACGGCACGCCGGTAGCGTTCTCGCTGGCCAAGGCCTTGCGCAAGGCGCCGCCGCAAATTGCCGGGGAGATTGCCGCCCAACTCTGCCCGCCGGAATTTGTAAAACGCGTCTTTGTGGTGGGGGCTTATGTTAACTTTGAAATTGATCCTGGTTACCTGGCTAAAGTGGCCGCCGAGCCACCAGCACCCTTCCCCCAAAAACCGGGCAAGGTGCTGGTGGAGCACACCTCGGTAAACCCTAACAAAGAGCTCCACGTGGGGCATTTGAGGAACCTTTGTCTGGGGGATTCCTTAGCGAGAATTCTGGCCTTCGCTGGGCGCGAAGTTGAGGTGATGAACTACATAGACGACACCGGACGCCAAGCAGCGGAGAGCCTGTTCGCACTGGAATATTTCAATCTGGAATACGACGGTTCGCAAAAATACGACCACTGGGTCGGCGAAGCTTATGTGCGCCTTCACAAGGAGATGGAAGACCCCGCCAAGAAAGCGGAGTTTGAGGCCAAGATTCAGGAAACACTTCACCGGCTAGAAGCTGGCGAGCTGCGGGACGCGGTGGACAAAATTCTGCGTTCGAACCTCGAGACCATGCACCGCTTGGGTGCCCGCTATGACGTACTGGTGTGGGAATCGGACATCGTGCGCGAGGGGCTGCTGGCCAAGGCAATGGATTTTTTGGAGAAAACCCCCTACGTTTTCCGGCCTACCGAGGGCAAGTATGCCGGCGCCCTGGTGATGAACACTAGCCAGTTCATTCCGGGGCTGGAAGACCCGTACTTGGTGCTTTTGCGCTCTAATGGCACTGCAACCTACACTGCCAAAGACATCGCCTTTCAAATGTGGAAGATGGGGCTTTTGCGGGGGCTGCGATTTAAACCGTACCCAAACCCCGTGCAGGACAGGTTGTATACAAGCGCACCAGGAGGGGAACTGCCGGAGTTCGGTGGTGCCGCCGAGACCATTAACGTAATTGACGCCCGGCAAAGCCACCCACAGATGACCGTAAAAGCGGGCTTGGAGGTGGTAGGCCGTCACGAGCTAGCTGAGGGTGCGTACCACTTGGCTTATGAGACAGTTTTGCTCGAAGGCAGGCAGATGTCTGGCCGCAAGGGCATCACGGTATCGGTGGACGAGGTGCTAGATGAGGCGGTCAAGCGAGCCAAGTCGGTCGTCGCCGAGAAAAACCCTGAGCACCCGGATCCAGACGCGGCTGCGGAGCAAGTGGGCGTTGGCGCGGTGCGCTTCGCCATGATAAAAACCGAGGCCAGGAAACAGATTGATTTCCGCTACCAGCAAGCGCTTTCTTTTGAGGGCGATACCGGTCCATACGTGCAGTACGCCCACGCACGGGCAAGCTCAATTTTGCGAAAAGCGCTGGAGCAAGGCGTTTCGGGCGAGCCAGCCGATTTTTCCCTGGCGACCCCCTACGAAGTTCAACTTGCCAAGGTGCTGCTGAGGTTCCCCGAGGTGGTTCAGGAAGCCGCCCAGGAAAAAGCTCCGCACCAGCTGGCTCAGTATTTGCTGGATCTGGCGGCAGCTTGGAATAGTTACTACAACGCAAAAACTGCGGATGGCAGGACGGCCACAGCGGTTTTGGCTGCGGGGCCGGGGCTGCGGGGGGTCAGGCTGGCGCTGGTTCGGAATTTGAAGGAGACACTTAAAACAGGCTTGGGGCTGGTAGGCCTCGAGGCCCCTGAGGTCATGTAGACCAACAAAGGTTGATTCACCGGCGACAACGTAAGAGAATAGGCCTGCGATGCGCTTGCTCTTAGTCCTTGTTCTGTTTGGATCGCTGGTGGTAGCCCAGGCCCCCCGGCTGACCTCTCCCGAAGAGGTGGCCAGAACGGAGGTCATACGGCGTGCGCTCCCCGCGGTGGTCAAAGTTCAGGGCCTGCTGAAAGACCCAACCAGCGGCAATGAAAGCCTGGCGTATGGTTCTGGTTTTTTCTATAGCACAAACCGGATCGTGACCGCGTATCACGTGGTGGATGGGCTTCGCGGCTTGAGCATCATCCTGAGTGATGGCCGCGCTTACCCGGCGCAGATCTTTGCGCTCGATAAGGGGATTGATCTGGCTATTCTGCAGGTTCAAGGACTTGTTGCACCTGCCATGCTCACCTGGGGTAGCTCCCAAAACCTTCCCCCCGGTATGAGCCTGTTGGTGCTGGGCTTTCCCATGGGCGGGCGCAGCCTGGTGCTTGCCGGCATTCTTTCGGGCGTGGGCCCGCTCGAGGTGGCCGAGGACGAGACCCGTAACCCAGAGATTGGCGCCGAGATTGGCGAGGTGCTTTACACCGACGCGCGTATCGATGTGGGCGGCTCCGGCGGCCCGGTGCTCGACCTGCAAGGCCGCGTGGTGGGCATGGTGAACTCGGTACTGGGTGGCCCCAGCGGTATTGGCGGCATTGGTGTAGTGCTCCCCGCCAACCTGGTGAAACAGAGCGTGCAAGACCTCGAGCGCTTTGGCGCGCCGCAACGCGGCTGGCTGGGGGTAAGCATGATTGACCTGAAAGAACTAGACCCGGTGCTTTTGAACCGGCTGGGCCTGCTCTCCGACCAAGGCGCCATGGTGGACAAGGTAGAGTTTGCCAGCCCCGCGCGCCAAGTGGGATTGCGTGCGGCCCAGCGCGACCAGCGCGGAAAACTGAAAGCCGTGGGCGATGTGATTCTGGCAGTGAACGGCAAGGCTGTTAAGAACAAGAATGACGTGGTCCAGGCTGTGGCCCGCTACCGCCCAGGCGACAAAGTGCGCCTCACGGTCTGGCGCGACGGGCGCAAGCTGGAGTTCACCCTCACCATGATCGCCAAGCCGCCGCTCTCCCAGTAATGTAAGGCGCGGCAGCTTTCTGGATGCGCACAGTTATTTGATTCAGACCGCCAACGTGAACCAGCTATTGACTAATTGAGCTTCACCGGTGACACTTGAGCCTCGCATATGTATATCGCTATCGAAGGACCCATTGGGGTAGGTAAGACCACGCTCACCCGGCTGCTCGCCAAGAGACTTGGAACCCAAAAGCTGATGGAGGTGGTGGAAGAAAACCCCTTTCTGCCACTCTTTTACCAGGACCCCGCGAACTACAGCTTCAAGGTTCAGGTGTTTTTTTTGCTTTCGCGCTACCGGCAGCTCATACCACTTTCGCAGCCGGACCTCTTTGGGCAGGGCGTGGTGGCCGACTACCTGTTCGATAAAGACGCGATCTTTGCCTCGCTCAACCTTACCGGCGACGAGTGGCGGCTTTACTCTGACCTCTACCAGAGCCTGGCGCCGCGCATCCCCGCACCCAGCTTGACTATTTACCTTAGGGCGCCGGTGGCCGTGCTGCTGGAGCGCATAAGGCGCAGGGGAAGGACCTTTGAACAAAACATGAGCCCGGATTATCTGGAGAGGCTTTCCCGGGCTTACGAACAACATTTCTCCAGTTACCCGCACCCGCTCTGGGTCCTCGAGGCCGACCAAGTGGATTACGCCAACCGTACCCCCGACCAGGACTGGGTGCTGGAGGAAGTGGCCAAACGGCTCGGTATCAACCCGGAAACCTTGGGCCAAGGCCAGTAGGGGTTCTTATGTATATTGCCATCGCGGGCAACATCGGTTCGGGAAAGTCCAGCCTGACCGGGCTGCTTTCGGAACGCTACCAGCTGCGCCCGGTATACGAGGCGGTAGACGAAAACCCTTACCTGCAAGACTTTTACCAGGACATGCGCGGCGCCAGGCTCT
>JAMCQK010000094.1 GCA_023382135.1 Deinococcus sp. | reverse complement strand
GGAAGCCCTGCGCCAGCTCGTAATTCCGCAGTCCGCCACCATGCAGAGCGCAAAATTGGCACCGGTAGTCCCAGGTTCATGCTGGCCCCACCGAAAAGCAAGACCAGGCTGAAGATTGAAATATCGGCACCCGCCAGCCCAGCCAGCGAATCTCCCCGCCGCCCAAAAGAAGCGTCATGTTGAAACTGGTGCCGAAGTAAGTATCTCCATGGTGAGTTTGACCAAAGGGTCAAACTCACCAGGGCCAGAGGGAGCAAGGCCCGCCTGCTGCGAAGCGGGCAGGAACACAGCGCGGCTTTTCAAGCCTTTTGGCAAACTTAGACTGGAGTACTTAACCTTGTTCTTGCTGGCCAGCTGGCGTCACGGTGGCGGGCAGGCACGGGTCTGAACCCACATCATCGAAGCAACAAGACAGTTGTATCTGCGCTTCCTCATGTGAAACCGATTATTCTCTAGAAATGGAACTGCTGGCACTTGTCTACCGCAACCTGAAGGCCCGGCCCGTGCGCAGCCTGCTTACGCTCTTAGGCATTGTGGTGGCCACCGCCTCGATGGTTTTATTTTTGTCGTTCGGCGAGGGCATTCGCGGGGCATTGGCGGGGGAGGTCGCCCGCGTGGGGCCCACCATCCAGGTGGTACCCCAGGGTTCGAGCGGGTTTGGCAGCAGCCAGCCGGAAATTTCTCCCGCTACCGTGGACAAGATAAAGAGCGCGGCCAAGGACGCGGGCGCCCTCGAGGCCATTCCGGTGGCGGTGCTGATGCGGGGGGGCTTTGACCCGGGGAGCGCGTTTATTTTCCAGGGCTTGCCCGCGGGTGTGAGCCCAAAGATCGTTTACCCAGGCATCCAGGCAGTGGAAGGCAGCCTGGAGGTAGGAGCTAAAGACGCTGTACTAGGCTCCAAGGTCGCCCAGCGTTCTGGGCTTAACCTTGGCAAGGAGCTCAGGCTTTCGGCCGAGGTCACAGTAAAAGTAACGGGCATTCTCAAGGAGTCCGGCGGCTTTGCCGACAACTTTGTGTTTGTGGCCAACGACGGTATACAGAAGGTGCTGGGTACACAAAACTTCAGCTCGGTGCTGCTGGTGATTAAACCCGGCGGCAGCGCCGAGTCTATTGCCCAGAAAGTTGACGCGGCTGTTCCCGGCGTGGATGCCCAGACCACCGGCGAGGTGGTGAAGTTTATGGAGCGTGCGGTGCGGATTGGCGACATCATCCGCTTCGGCATCAGCCTGGTGGCGCTCATCGTCGGAGGGCTGCTGGTGGCCAACACGGTGATGATGGGCGTCTACGAACGTATCCGCGAGTTCGGCCTGATGCGCGCCATTGGTGCCAAGCGCAGCTTCATCTTTGGCCTGGTGCTCTTGGAGGCGCTCCTGATGGGCCTGACCGGGGGTCTGGTGGGCCTGGTGCTAGGCGGGCTTGGTTCACAGGTGGTGAACTGGTTCACGGTGGATGCGGTGGGCTTGCCGCTTTCAAAAATCACCTTCAGGCTGGCGTTCTTCGCGCTTTCGGTGGCCACGACCCTGGGACTCATCGCAGGCGTACTTCCCGCCCGTACCGCCAGCCGGATACCAGTGGTGGAAGCGCTCGGTAGGGTCTGACGCCCCGGAAGGAATGCCATGCTTGTAGCCAACCAACTGACCAAACGCTACCACCAAGGCGAGATCGACGTCACCGCCATTGAAAACCTTAACTATCAGTTTGGCCCTGGAGCCACCGCTATTGTGGGCCCTTCGGGTTCAGGTAAGACTACGCTGCTCAATCTGCTCGCGGGCTTTGATATTCCGACTGCAGGCGAGGTGCTGATTGACGTTGGCGGCAAAGAAGCGGCGCTTTCCTCGCTGGGAGAAAACGCCAGGGCCGAGGTGAGACTCAGGCGTATGGGCTTTGTGTTTCAGCAGTGGAGCCTGATCCCCACCCTCACCGCGCAAGAGAACGTTGCTTTTCCCATGCTGCTGGCGGGCAAGAGTACTAAGGAACGGCTTGAACGCGCGGCCGCGCTGTTGGAGCGGGTGGGGCTCAACCACCGGCTCAAGCACCTGCCTTCCAAGCTCTCCGGCGGCGAGCAGCAGCGAGTGGCTATCGCGCGATCGCTGGCGCTCAACCCGCCCATTCTTTTCGCCGACGAGCCCACCGGAAACCTGGACTCGGGAAGCGGTGCTAAGATCGTCGAGCTGCTCTTGTCCCAGGCCAAGGCAGGCAAGACCCTGGTACTGGTGACGCACGACCTCGAGGTCGCCAGGAAAGCGGACCGGATTGTTCACCTCAGAGACGGAAAGCTTATTGGGGTAGAACAGCTCAGAGATGCCGCGGAGTAGTGCATCATTCGGCGCCAATTCTATGTCCGGCCCGGTATCGGTTAGCCAGTACGGGCTGGATGTACGCGGGGTGGTCGTCTTTAGTTACAACCCCGCCAACAGCCAGTTCAAACTACAGGACAACGGGTTTTATCGCCGCTGAATTATTCGATGAGCCCAATCAACAACCAAGTATATCCAGTCTAAGTTTGTCGAAAGGCTTGAAAGGCCGCGCTGTGTTCCTGCCCGCTTCGCAGCAGGCGGGCCTTGCTCCCCTAAACTCACCATGGAGATGCTTGCTTCGGCACCAGTTTCAACATGACGCTTCTTTTGGGCGGCGGGGAGATTCGCTGGCTGGGCTGGCGGGTGCCGATCTTTCAATCTTCAGCCGGTCTTGCTTTTCGGTGGGGCCAGCATGAACCTGGGACTACCGGTGCCAATTTTGCGCTCTGCATGGTGGCGGACTGCGGAATTACGAGCTGGCGCAGGGCTTCCGGGCTTACACCAACGAGCTAGAAATTTTCGGTTCAAACCGCGTATGGTTCATGGCCTGGAAACAACTAGCCCCAACAGGCTGAGCGAGGCCGCATAATCAAGAGCGTGCAACATGATTCTTTTCCGGCGCGCGAACCAAGGCGTTCCCTCCGAATTTCCATCTGGGAGGGAACGCTCTCTATCCTCTTCATCCAGTGGACCACCGGCATGGTCATCACAGGCTACGCGCTCTGGCTGGGCGCCTCTCCCGCCGTGCTGGCGGCACTGGCGGCACTTCCTTTGGTGGCGCAGCTGGGGATGCCGATTGCGCTGCTTCTGAAAGGAAGCAGGAAGGGGCTCTCGTTTAGCCTGGCATTCTGGGGCCGGGCGTTTTTTGTGCTGGCGTTGCTCCTGCCGTTCATGCCGCCCTGGCTGCGGATTCCATGCCTGCTGCTGGTGGCGGCGGTAAGCCAGGTCGCGGTCGCACCCTTGGGCGTGTTGTGGAACAGTTGGATGGCGGACCTGGTAGTCCCCGAGGCCAGGGGGCGCTACTTTGGCTTTAGGAACGCGGTGGTGGGGCTTTCGGGCACGCTGGGCAACTTGGCGGCGGGAAGATTTATCGACCTAATGCCCCGACCAACAGGCTTCTTGCTGGTGCTTGGTTTGGCGGTGGTCGTCGGAGTCATTGCCGCCGGGCTTTTCAGGCTGCAGTACGAGCCCCCGTCCACCCGTAAAAAAGAAAGCGCGAAAGACCTCGAGGCCCCCTGGAAAGACCCCGCCTTCCGTGCTTACTTGGTGTTTGTGGCTACCTGGTTCGCGGGGGTGATGAGCGGCGCTCCATTTGTGTTCCCGCTCTTTTTGCAGTACGCCCACATGAGCTTTGCCGAAGTTGGCTTGTGGACCGTGATCTCCGCTGGCTGTGGGCTGCTTTTTGGCCCCATGTGGGGGCGCGTAGCCGACCGCACCAGCCACCGGCAAGTGGTCGTCTACACCGCCCTGGTGGCCTCGAGCGCGCTCCCCATACTCTGGCTGGTGGCCGCCCCGGACCAGAAAACCACCATCTGGATTTCCGCCGTGCTCGACGGCCTCGCTTGGAGCGGCCTGGGGACCGCCCTTAATAACGTGGTGCTGCACCTTTCACCACCGGCTTCGCGCAGCAGCTACTTTGCGCTCTTTGGCGTAGCGCTAGGGCTTGGCGGGGTGGTGGGCTCCGGCCTTGGTGGAGCCGTCGGAAGCCTGGGTTTGGGGCCAAGCCCGTATCATCTACCGATAGTGGTTTCGCTGGCGGTAAGGCTTATCAGCCTGCTGGCGTTTGTACTCAAAAAATGAGGGCCGCCCTGGGGCGGCCCCACCAGGTGTCCCCAGCCTAAGTTTGCTGAAAGGCTTGAAAAGCCACGCTGTATTCCTTGCTCACTATGGAGATACGTAGAAACAAGCGATTAGGCGAGTCCCGAGAGCTTACGGTTTTTCTCGGTGTAGCTCTTCCACTGCTCGGGCACGTCTTCTTCCGGGTAGATGGCGGAGACGGGGCAGGCGGGAACGCAGGCCCCGCAGTCGATGCACTCGTCCGGATTGATGTAGTACTGGTCGCCGCCGTCGTAAATGCACTCAACGGGGCAGACCTCGACGCAGGAAGCATCCTTGGTTCCTATGCAGGGCTCGGTGATCACATGCGGCATTTCAACCTCCGGTGGAAAGGCTTTGCTCAGGCCACTATTCTATCTATCCAAAAGCTTGTCAAGAGGCCGGTGGCCTGGCAGTGCGCCTCCTCATTAATGCGCCAAAAACCGGCAATACAACAGGACTAAGTATCTCCAGCCTTAGTTTGTCGAAAGGCTTGAAAAGCCGCGCTGTGTTCCTTGCTCCATCTGGTCAAACTCACCATGGAGATACTTAGCCTGGTTGGAAAAAGTAAAACAGCAAGAGCGACAAGGTGACTGTGATTGCCGAGACCGGCGTGCCGTACAGCAGGAAGGTGCTGAACTTTATGGGGTGACCCGCGCGCGTGGCCAGGTCGGCGGTGACCACGTTGGCGGAGGCTCCAATCAGGGTCAGGTTGCCGCCGAGGCACGCACCCAGCGAGAGCGCCCACCACAGGGGGTCCATGCCCGGACCCAGCGTTGCCTGGAGGCCTTTGAGGACGTAGGCCATGGAGATAGTAAAGGGAATATTGTCCACGAGGCCTGAGATAATGGCGGAGAAAAAACCTATAATCAAAATACCCTTCTTGATGTCGCCGCCAAAGAGGCTATGCAGCCAGTTGGCCACCTGCCCGAAGACGCCGGTGTGCTCGAGCGCGCCCACCACAATGAAGAGCCCGGCGAAAAAGACCAGTGTGACCCACTCGACCTTCTCCAGAAACCAGACCGGAGAAACACGGGAGACGAGCGCCAGCAGCGAGGACATGCCCAGCGCGATCACGCCGGACTCGAGGCCGAGCCTGTCGTGCAGAACAAATAGCGCTACCGTTACTAAGAACACCGCCACTGACTTTTGCAGCAGAGGCCGGTCGATCTCTACTTGGTCGTCTTCGTGCAGTGCTTGTTTTAGATCCTCCGGACTCAGGGCCTGGCGAAAAGCACCCATGCGGGCGAGCATTAGCTGCATTACCCAGGTGCCCACAACGAAAGCGGCGAGCGCGTAAGGGGCCACGTTCACCAGAAAGTCGTTGAAACTCTTTCCCGCAAACGAACCGATGATAATGTTGGGTGGGTCACCGATCAGCGTAGTGGTCCCCCCCACATTGGAAGCCAGCACCACGGCAATCAAGTAAGGCACCGGCGGCAGTTTCAGCCGCAGCGCCAGATGGAGAACCACTGGCGCCATGAAGAGCACCGTGGTTACATTGTCCAAGAACGCCGAGAAAAAAGCGGTGAGCAGCGAGAATACCCACAGGATCCGGACCGGTTTTCCTTGGGTGAACTCCAGCGCTCGCTCGGCCACCAGCGCGAAGAAGCCGCTTTTGGCCATGATGGCAACTATGTTCATCATCCCAAAGAGCAGAAACATGGTGTTGTTGTCAATGGCCTGCCAGGCTTGGGCAGGCGTCATGATGCCCAGGAAGAGCACCACCGAGGCCCCCAAGAGCGCCGCCATGGTGCGGTGCATGTAGGCCTCGAGGAAGATCAGGAGATAGGTGCCTGCAAAAATGGCCACGCTCCAGCCCGCGAGCTGGTTTTGGGAGAGGTGAAGGCCGAGTGCGGCTAGAAGGCCTCCCGCTTGGGTAGCAGTTTCCATGAAAACATAATAGAGGCAGTATCTGGAGATTAGAGTTTTCTTTGAGCCGGGACCCGGCGGGCTAAGAAATGCCCTTCCGGGCGGTATTTATCACAGCACCCAAGCGAAAATGTCTCTATACTTGCTATGATGCGCACTTTGGTCATTGTGCTGGTGCTTGCCACCCTTGCCTGGGCAGAGGGTGTGGACAGCTACACCGTGGTGCGGGGGGATACGCTCTACTCTATTGCCAAGCGGTTTGGGACCACAGCCGAAGCCCTCATGCAGCTCAATGGGTTGGCGGGGAGCGGCCTCGAGGCCGGCCAGGTGCTCAAACTTCCATCTGCCGCGTCTTCGGATAAAACAACCCCTATCGCTCAGCCCACACTGGCCTATCAGAACTACCGCGTGGTCCGCGGCGATACCCTGTACAGCCTGTCCAAGCGCTTCGGCACCACAGTGGAAGCGCTGATGCAGATAAACAAGCTCACCAAGACGGCGCTTGCACTGGGGCAGATCCTGCGGGTGCCGCTCAACGTCTCTCCCCCAGCCATGCCCGAAGCCCCCAAACCAATTGTTCAAGCCGAAAAACCCGAACCCCCGGAATCCACCGCTCTTCCTCAGCTCACCGATGACTTTGATCCAACCCATCCCCTGCTGGGCGCGGTGATCAAGTATCTGGGCCTTCCCTATAAATACGGCGCAAACTCGGACACCGCGGTGGACTGCTCGGCTTTTGTGCAGAAAGTGTTTGCCGAACTAGGCGTTACACTGCCGCGTACCAGCCGCGAACAGTACCAGGGCCTTGCCGAAGCGGGCGAGAAACTGAATCAGGGAGACCTGGTCTTTTTCAGTTTTGGCGGAAAGCAGATTGATCACGTTGGGGTGTACCTGGGCAGGGGGGTCTTCGCCCATACCAGCAGCTACGGCAGCCGCGTGGTAATCGAAAGCCTGGACGCTCCTTACTACCAGAAGACCTACCGGGGAGCAAAGCGCCCGGACTGGTCCAGCGTGCAAAAATAGGGGCGCGCAAGACCTTGAACCGTCATTGGCGCGTGCGGGTGCGCGAGATGACCTCGTTTACAACCTCTTCCAGGCTCATCTCGCTGGTGTCTAAAGTGATCGCGTCTGCTGCCGGGATGCTTTGAGCAATATCCGCCTGGTCCCGGCGGATAATTTCCGCCAGGATGGTTTCAAGGTCCCCGTCTCTTTCCGGTGAGCGCCGGTGTGCCCGCACTTCCGGCCTGGCGGTCAGATAAAACTTATACGCGGCATCGGGGAAAACCACGCGGCCCATATCGCGCCCTTCCACCACAAACGGAGGGCTTAGCTCGCGCAGGCGCTGGTAGACGTATCCGCGAACTTTGGGATGCCTCGAGACCGCCGAAACCAACGCGTCCACCTCCCGTGTATGCAACTGCTCGGTCACGTCTTTCCCATCAGCCAAGAGTCGGTTTCCCCGCCGGTTGGGCACCAGTTGTATCGGGTGGGCCTCGAGCATGGACATCAGAGCCCCCTCATCGTCCGGGTTCACACCGTAGCGCATCGCCTGGTAAGTGGCCCCCCGGTAGACCAGTCCGGAGGAAACAAACGGCAGGTTCAAAACTTGCGCCACCCTGCGCGCCACGCTCGACTTCCCCGAAGCCGAGGGACCATCTACGGTAATGATCAAGGCTTTGTTGCTGGTATCGGCATAGGTCTCAGTTGCTGGCATGTTTTCTCGCACGCTACGACGCCGCTGCTAGTCTTTCCCACTGAGTTTTTCCAAGTCTTCCCAGAAGCTTGGGAAGGAAATACTGGCCCACTCGGCGTCTTTCACCCGCACGCCCACGGGCAGACCGCAGACCGCAAACGCCATGGCGATCCGGTGGTCGTGAAAAGGTTCGACTACGCCGGCACTCACCTTGCCGCCCTTGATTCGGAGCCAGTCGGGGCCGGCTTCCACCGCCACGCCCAGGTTCGCCAAGTTCTTGGCTACCGCGCCTACGCGGTCGGACTCTTTGACTCGTAGTTCCGCCAGATTAGGAATAAAAGTCTCGCCCTGTGCCCAGGCCGCCGCCGCCGCCAGGATGGGCACCTCGTCCACCATCAAAGGGATCAGGCCGGGGTCCACCAAAACCCCCTTGAGCATAGAGCTCCTTGCCCTCACCACACCCACGGGCTCGGCCTCCTCGCCCGCGGTAATTTGCCATTCAATATCCGCGCCCATCTCTTTGAGCGCAACTAGCAATCCGGTGCGCGTAGGATTCAGACCCACGCCCTCGATGGTCACGTCCGACCCAGGAGTAATGAGCGCCGCCACCAGAAAAAAAGCCGCGCTGGAGAAGTCGCCTGGCACCACCAGATCCTTGGCGCCAAATGCCGCCGCTTTCTTGGTGCGGATTGAACCTCTCGAAGTTTCGATGGGAAGGAGGTAGTGGCGGAAGAGCCTTTCGGTGTGGTGAGGGCAAGTA
>JAMCQK010000022.1 GCA_023382135.1 Deinococcus sp. | reverse complement strand
CTGCGCAACCTCTCCGAACTGGCGGCCACTAAAACGCTGATTGAAACCTTCAAGAAAGCCATCAACGCGCTCACGGTACAGGACAAGGGCGACGCGGAAATCCGCGACACCATTAAGCTGCGGCAGACCCGGCCCTTCGTGGCCAAGGATCAGGGTTACCTCATCCCAAAAAAGAGCATCTTCAACAGGATCATCGGCGACAGTCATTTTGAACTGCTGTTTGCCAGCTTCCTGGAAGATTGCGAGGATGTGATTTCCTACGCCAAGAATTACCTGGCAATACAGCTCAAGCTGGACTATGTGAGAGCGGACGGCGATATCTCCAATTACTACCCGGATTTTCTGGTAAAGCTGTCCAACAAGCGAATTGTCATTGTCGAAACCAAGGGTCAGGAGGACCTGGACCTGCCGCTGCAGATGGAACGGTTGCGGCAGTGGTGTGAAGATATCAACCGGGTGCAGTCGGATGTGAAGTACGACTTTGTTTACGTGGACCAGAAAAGCTTTGAGAAATACAAGCCCGCCCTATTCCGGCAATTGCTCGATGGCTTCAGGGAATATAAAGAGAAAATATAACAAGGCGCTGCTCCTATGGCAAATATTGGGTTTAAGAAACTGACTGTAGATAATTGGCTCGATCCCGATGAGGCTCTCAAAATGTTTGTAAGCATCTCGCCAGATGGTCAACCTCCGTGCTCTCTACGGGCACAGCTACAAACGGCTTCTCTTGCCACAAACCTGGGTGGTCGGTGCGCAGCAAAACGCGATAGCACCTGGGCTAATTCGTAACGGGGCCGGGGTCGCGCAGCATCTCGGTTACCCGCTGCATTACCGCAGCCGCCGCTTCGGCCTTGGACATTAGGGGAAGCTGCTCCACACCTTCCGGGGTAACCAAGCTAAGCCGGTTGGTGTCTACCGCAAAGCCCGCGTCTTTGGCCGAGATGTCGTTAACCGCAACCATAGAAAGCCGCTTGCGCTTTAGCTTGTCTCGGGCGTTTTCTAGCAGGTTCTGGCTTTCGGCGGCAAAACCCACCACCACCCTGGGTTTTCCGGTTTGCGCCCGCTGTTCGGACACCAGCGAAAGGATGTCGGGAGTGCGCTCAATCTCTATTGCCGGCGGGGTTTCGACTTTCTTAATCTTGTGTGGGGAAGGCGCTTTAGCGCGGAAGTCGGCCACGGCAGCCGCCATCACCAGTGCGTCGGCTTCCCCGGCAAGTTGTAGCACAACCTCGGCCATCTGGTCGGCGCTCTCCACGTCAAAACGCGCGGCACCGGCAGGGGTGGGGAGTATGGCAGCCGTGGCCCCTGCCACCAGGCTTACTTTTGCCCCTAAGTCCAGCGCGGCCTGAGCCAGGGCGAAACCCTGCTTTCCCGTGGAGCGGTTGGTAAGGTAGCGTACGGGGTCCAAGGCTTCCTGCGTGCCGCCCGCGCTTATCAGTATGTGTTGGCCCCTAAGCGGGCCGTTCTCGCCCAGCACCAGGCGAATATGGCCTAAGATTTCGGCTGGCTCGAGCATCCTTCCCGGACCAAGTAGCCCCGAGGCCATGCGACCAGAAACCGGGCCTATAATGCGCACGCCGCGCGACCGAACAGTCTCGAGGTTAGCTTGGGTGGCTGGATTCTGAAACATGGCCCCGTCCATGGCTGGAACCAACAGTACCGGGCAACGCGAGGCCAGAGCAGTAACCGTGAGAAGGTTGTTGGCCAGGCCATGAGTTAGCTTGGCTAGGGTGTCAGCAGTGCAGGGGGCAATCACCAAGAGATCGGCTCTCTCACCCAAACCCACGTGGACTACATGGGCATCGCCCTCCCACAAGCTGGTGTGAGCCTTACGCCCGGTGAGGGTCTGAAAAGTAAGGGGGGTGATAAACTTCTCGGCGTTTTCGGTGAGAATTACATCCACCAGCGCCCCATTCTGGGCTAGCTTGCTGGCCAGGTCCGCAGCTTTGTAAGCCGCAATGGAGCCAGTTACGCCCAGCACGATACGTTTGCCTTTAATTGGGTTCATACATCTCTTTGGCCGCTGGACCTTGGCCTCAACGAACAGCTTTGTTGGTTTCCCAAATGATCTTTAGCCCATCCAAGGTAAGCCAAGGAGCCGTGATCTGGATCACGTCGGTTTCCCTGGCAATCATCTCGGCCAGGCCACCCGTACCGATCACCTTCATGTCGGGGCCAAGCTCTTGCCGGAAACGGGCCACCATCCCCTCTACCAGCCCCACGTAGCCAAATAAAAGCCCGGACTGTATGGAGTGCACGGTGTTACGCCCGATTGGAGAAGGAGGGCGTTGTAAATCTACCTTGGGCAACTTGGCGGCCCGTTGGAACAAGGCTTCAGCAGAAATGCCGATCCCCGGCGCGATTGCCCCGCCCAGGTAATCCCCCTCGGCGGTGATGGCGTCAAAGGTAGTCGCAGTGCCAAAGTCCACCACGCAAGCCGGGCCTCCGTAAAGCTTTTGCACCGCAGCCGCGTCCACAATACGATCGGCTCCCACCTGCGAGGGGTCATCATAATGGACCCGCACCCCCGTTTTGAGGGTGGCATCTACCACCAAAGGTTCTTGCTTGAGGTATACGCGCGAGGCCTGCACAAAGGTGCTGGTAAGGGGAGGCACCACAGAGGCCATCACCACCGCCGAGACTTGCTCGGCACGGTGGCCACTGTGGGCCAACATACCCAGCAAAGCGATGCCGTATTCGTCGGGCATGCGCTGGTGGTCAGTAGCCATACGCCACCGGGGGCCTAGCGAATCGCCTATGTAAAGTCCCAGGGTGATGTTGGTGTTACCAATATCAATGGCTAGGAGCATGAGATTAACTTACCCCACATTGGGCAGAACAGGGACTGCCGAGAAGGTTATGTAACTAGCCTTGTGGGTTGCCCTTGGCCTTGCCCCAACTTCAGTACCGACTCCATTCGGTCTCCACCCCGCAATCCAGCCTTGTAGGCTGGACTCCGCCCATCGCACTGGACCTACCCCCTCTTCAACCAAACTGCTGGCGTCCGTAAAGCCAAGCGCCTTGCTGTAGACATCCCCAACCCGGCGGATAAGTCCCCCTCTTTAGGTAGCGAACAGGGGGATATGGCATACGCCGCTAGCTTTTATTTTCTAAAAGCGTCTTTATCTGCCGGGCGAGCTTTTCGAGGAACTGGAAGAAAAGCGGCCCGTAATGGGCCAGCTCGTCGCCGCCGGTAACAGCCAGGGGAAAGCCCCACTGGCGGGAAGCCACGAGTTCGCGGGCTTTTGCTTCGCCCCGGCTTCGGTTCGGCTTGGGTTCGTAGATGACCAGTCCGGGTTCCAGCAGTGGCAGTTCGGCCAGGTCGGGCGCAAAGTAGCTCTGCGGGTGGTGGGCATAGACGTTCACGAGGCCCAGGTGCCTGAGCGCCTCGCCTACGTAGCTGCCGCGCCCTACGGTAATGGGGCCGCCGAGGTCGAACTCCAGATAGGTGCGAATGGGCGGAAGGGCCCCGGCGAGCGACTGGTAGCGTGACGAAAGTTCCACGGCGAGTTTTGAGGCCTGTTCGCCAGCTCCCAGCAGCTCACCAACCAGGATCAGGTTCTCCAGAATGCCGTAGGGGCTTTGCGGCAGTGGAACCGGAAAAACAGGCAGACCCGCTTTATGCAGCTCGCCCAAGAGCGGCCGTTGGACTCCGGTGCTGATGAGCACCAAGTCCGGCTTCAGGCTCTCTAAAAGATCCCAGCGGACCTTGGTATAGCTGGCGATAACCGGAAGGGCGTTGACCGCTTGGGGCCGGTAACAAAAAGCGCTGCGCCCAACCAGTTTTTCTCCCAGGCCCAGCGCATAAAGCGCATCGGTAACGTTGGGAGCCAGTGAGATGATTCTTTGCGCGGAATCCGGCAGTAGAACCTCACCCAGCCAGTCGTGCACGATCTTCAAGGGAGGACCTCTTTCGCCCACGCGCACACGTGTTCGTGCAGAACCGACGGGTCTTGGTCGTTCCAAATAACCCAGGTGGCCCGTTTGATTTTTTCCTCCTGGGGCATCTGCGCCCGGTCGCGGGCGGTAGCCGACGCTTCAGACAGTCTGCTGCGCTCTGCCAATCTCTTGAGCCGGTTCTCAAGAGACGCCGCAACCACCAGCACCCCGTCGAGACGCTTGTCCCATCCGCTCTCGAACAAAAGGGGGATCTCGAGGACAATCAGGTCCACACCAGATTTGGTCAGATGTTCGACTTCGGCCTCGAGGCGGCTACGCACGTAGGGGTGCAGAATACCTTCAAGCCTTGCCCTGGCAGCCGCATCCGAGAACACATGCTCTGAAAGCTTTTTCCGGTCGATCACGCCCTCCAGGCATACTTCGGGGAACTGGTGGCAGATCTCTTTCTGAAGGACCAGCGCCCCCTCGCGGGCGTACTCGTCGGCGTCCAGCACGGTTACCCCCAGCTCGCGCAGATAGCGGGCCACCGTAGACTTACCGCTGCCAATACTGCCGGTCAGGCCAATTAGTAAAGTTGGTTTCCCCCGTTTTTGTTCAGGCGCATGGTTCACGGTCGACCCAGATAAACGATACCCCAGCAGCAAGGTAAAAATTCACTGGCCGCGCTTGCGTCGCCGTAAAGCCCGTCTTTTTAGCTGTGGAGCGGGGCTTTTAGGGCGCCCTTGGCTTTTGGCGCCTTTGGCTCTGCCTTTTTTGCGTTTGCGCTCGGGGCGCGGCAAGGTTCTTTGCTCTTCGGGCTTGGCTAGCTTGGCCTCGCCGCTGCCAGGTTCAAGGTCGATATGCCGAAGCGCCAAGTTCACCCGCGCAATGCGGACGGGGAACGAGTCGCCAATCCGGATCTGTTTCTTGCTCCTGGCGCCGGTCAGGGAAAGGAGTTCTTCCTGGTAGCTGTAATGGTCGTCCTTCAAGTCCGCAAGCCGGACAAGCCCCTCCACCCCGTTGGGCAGGGCCACAAACACGCCCGAGGCGCTCACACCGGACACCAGGCCTTCAAAGGGCTCGCCCACGTGGGCGAGCGCCCACAGGCAGTGATAGTACTTGGAAAGCTCGCGCTCCGCGGCCTCGGCCTTGCGCTCCCGGTCCGAGGTGTGCTCGGCCATGCGGGGAAACTTCTCCGACCAGTCGGCTAGTTTCTTAGGCGTGAGCTTGCGCGCAAGCAGGGTCTTGATAACCCGGTGGACCACTAGATCCGGGTAACGGCGGATCGGGCTGGTGAAGTGGAGATAGTGCTCCGCCGCCAGGCCAAAGTGTCCCAGGTTTTCCGCCGCGTAGCGCGCTAATTTGAGCGAGCGCAGCAACAAGCTAGACACCACAGGCGCTTCCGGGCGGCCCTGCGCCTTCTTGAGGACATCCTGGAGCGCCTGGGGTGTGGGTTCGCCGCCGGGAAGAAGGTAGCCCAGACGGCCCAGCGCGGCTACCAGCTTGCGGTACTGGTCCTGGCTGGGGTCTTCGTGAACACGGTACAAGGCGGGAATCTCGCGCTCGGAAAGATGCCTGGCCACCGTCTGGTTAGCCAGCAGCATGAGCTCTTCAATCAGGCTGCGGGCATCGTGTTCGCGGATCGGGACCAGGTGAATCTGGCCTTCATCCGCCGCCACCTTGACCTCGGTGAAGTCAAAGTTGAGCGCGCCCCTGGCTACACGGGCGGACTTGAGCACGCGCGTAAGCCGGACAAGCTCCCGCAGGTCATCCTCTAAAAACGCCATGTCCTTGGGCAGGGGCAGGCCTTCCACAAAAGCCTGCACTTGGTTGTAGGTGAGCCGGGCGCAGCTTTGGATAGTGCCCTGGTGAAAGTGGTAGTTGAGTACGCTGCCCTCGGCATCGAGTTCGACAACTACCGAGAGCACAAGCCTTTCCTGCTGCGGCACCAGTGAGCATACGCCGTTGGAGAGGATCTCCGGGAGCATGGGCAGCACACGGCCGGGAAGGTAGACGCTGGTGGAGCGCTGGTAGGCCTCGAGGTCCAAGGCAGACCCCTCCTGTACGTAATGGGACACGTCGGCAATGTGTATTCCGACTCGGTAGCGCCCGTTTGGCAAGCGCTCAATGTGAATGGCATCGTCAAAGTCTTTGGCGTCCGCGCCGTCTACAGTGAACACCCGAAGGGAACGAAAGTCGCGGCGCCCTTGGCGCTCGCTGGCGCTAATGGGAGACGAAAGTCTGCCGGCTTCGGCCAGTGTTTCCGGCTCAAAAACGTCTTTGAGCTGGTACTTGGCGATCACCGCCTCGGCCTCGACTTCGGGGCCTTCGCCCTGGCCCAGGAAACGCGTGAGCGTGGCGTGGGGTTCGGCGGCGCCTTTTTTAGCAACGGGGAAATGGACCTGGGCAACAATACGCGCTCCCGCCTCGAGACCAAAGAGCCCCTCCGGCTTGAGCTTCACCTGGGGAAAACGGGGATCATCTGGCTTTAGCCAAGCAAATCCTTTGTAAAAGATAAGCCGCCCAATCACCACCTGGCTGGCCCTTTCGATAACTTCCAGCACGCGTCCGGCGGCACGCCCTCCCCGCGCTACCGGCTTTGGCACTGCCCGCACCCGGTCGCCATGCCAGGCTCCGGCAAGTTCGGTCTTGGGGATGTACAGATCGGTCTTGGAAGGGTCGTAGGGAATTACAAAGCCAAATCCCGAGGGGTGTACCTGGATTTTTCCCTCCACCGCACCCGGGCGAGCTTTTTTCTTCACGCCCGGAAGCGCGTAGCTGTGTCTGTTGAGCGCGGCAATCTTGCCTTCGTTCACCAATGATGCCAGCGCTTCCTTGGCCTCGAGGCGGTCGAGCCGCAAGACCCTGACCAGCTCCCGAAGGTCATAACTTTCCTTGGGGTTTAACTTGAGGTGTTCAAGAATGCGCTGTTTCATGCAAAGAAAAAGATTTTACCGGTCTACATAACACCTTCCAGCGCGGCCTCGGTGGCCTTGAGAGCGCCCGCCAGCGCTTCGACGCACTGGTCAATGTGAACTGGTTCGACAATAAGCGGCGGCTCAAGCCGCACCACTTTGGGGTTGTTGAGCCCGAACGCGGTGAGCACGCCCCGGCTGGCAAGCTCGGCCACCACCAAAGCGCCAATATCGGCATCGGCGAACTCGAGGCCCACCATCAGCCCTCTCCCCCGTACTTCCTGAATAAACCGGGGATAAGCCTTCCACAAGCTCTGCAACGAGGACATCAGGTAGTTGCCCATCTCGAGCGCGCGTGCCGGCAAGTTCTCTTCCAAAGTCACTTCGATGGCCGCAAGCCCCGCCGCAGCCGCCAACGGGTTGCCGCCAAAAGTAGTGGAGTGAATCAGGGGCTCGCGCTTGTAAATCTCCATAATTTCCGCCCGGGCAATGGTGGCGGAAATCGGCATTACGCCGCCACCCAGCGCTTTCGCGCTGGTCAGGATATCCGGCTCCACCCCTTCCCAGTCCACGCCCCAGAGCTTGCCGGTGCGGCCAAGGCCTGTCTGTACTTCGTCGGCGATCAGGAGCACGCCTCTTTCGCGCGTAACGCGCCGCAGCTCTTTCAGGTAGCCCTCTGGGGGCACGCGGATCCCGCCTTCGCCTTGGATGGGCTCTACGATCACCGCGGCGGTCTCGGGGGTAATGGCCTCGAGAACCGCTCCCGCGTTTCCAAAAGGGACCACCTTGACCCCTGGAACCAGCGGGCGCGCGGGCTGCTGGTACTGCTCCTTGGGTGTGACCGAGAGCGCTCCCATGGTCTTGCCGTGGTAGCCGCCTTCGGTGGTGATAAACTCCACCTTGCCGGTGTAAAAACGCGCAAATTTGAGCGCGGCCTCCACCGCCTCCGCGCCAGAGTTGCCGAAGAAAACCATCGAGAGATCTCCGGGGGTAATTTCGGCGAGCTTCTCCGCCAGGCGCGCGCCTGGCTCCGAGACCAGAATCCGCACCGACATGGGCATTTTGTCGAGCTGCCTCCTGACCGCTTCCACCACTTTAGGATGCCGGTGGCCCAGCGAAAGCGTTCCGTAGAGCCCTAAAAAGTCGAGGTATTTTTTCCCCTCGGTGTCCCAGACGTATACTCCTTGCGCGTGGGACTCCACCTTGTCGAGCCCGGTAAAGCGGAGCAGGCCAGCCAGGCCCGGGTTGATGTGTTTTTCGAACAAGCTGAATGCGTCCATAGGACTACCTCAGGGTGGTGCCGCTGATTCGGGACAAGTCTAGCACGGATATCCGAGCGGGAATCCGGCCAGCAAGGTCCCGCCAGTTAGCGGCTTTGCACGTGGGGCAAGAGTTTCTGGTATACAGCCTCAGGTAAACGAATCACTTTCCCCGAGCGATCGGTGGCCAAGTGGCGGGTGTGCCCTTCGGCACAAGGCACATCTTCAGAAAACACCCGGTAATCAAAGCGAACGCTCCTGGTGGTTAGTTCGGTGAGCGAAGCCTCGACCAGGATAACCTGGCCAAATCTGACAGGACTGCGATACCTCACGAAAAGTTCGATAACCGAAAAATTGATGCCTTGCTGTTCCACCTGAGCATAGGGAAGGCCAATCTCGTCCATCCACTGCACCCGCGCGGCCTCGAGCCAGACCGGGTAGACCGCATGATGCACCACACCCATGGCGTCGGTCTCGGCGTAGCGAACGGTAATCGGCAATCTGGCAGTCATGCAGGCTACTTCCCCAGGCTTTCCACCAGCCGCACCAGCTG
>JAMCQK010000092.1 GCA_023382135.1 Deinococcus sp. | reverse complement strand
GAGACGCCTCCATCAATAAGTGCATGGCGCTTTTGAAGCAGGGCCAGGCCTCGGCGGTGGTCTCGATGGGGCACTCGGGCGCCACCCTGGCCGCGGCGCTTTTTGGCCTCGGGCGCATACCAGGGGTGGAACGTCCCACTCTGCTAATTGAGCTCCCAAGCGAGAAGGGAACGGTGTACCTGAGTGACGGCGGCACCAACATGGACTGCCGGCCAAACTTCCTGGTGCAGTTTGCGGTGATGGCCAGCGCTTACGCCGAAGCCCAGGGGGTCAAGGAACCCACCGTGGGCTTGCTTTCGATTGGCGAGGAAGAAGGCAAGGGGAACCAGCTGGTACTGGAAACTTATCCGCTGCTGAAAACAACTCCTGGCATCCGCTTTCATGGCAACGTGGAGGGGCGCGACATTTTCAGGGGCACCACCGACGTGGTGATTGCCGACGGTTTTACCGGCAACGTGGTGCTCAAGCTTTCCTCGGGCGAGGCGCGCGCCATCTTCAAGTGGGTGCGGGAAGCGCTTAGCAGCACGCTGGCGGCCAGGCTGGGCGCGCTCTTGGTGCGGGGCGCGTTGCACAAACTGCGAGCCAGGCTGGACCCGTCCGAGTACGGCGCCATGCCGCTTTTGGGGGTGGAGGGCCCGGTGTTCATTGGCCACGGCTCCGCCGGCGCCCGAGCGGTAAGAAGCGCCCTGGTCCGGGCCCAGCAGGCCGTAGAGGCCCAGATGGTTGAACGCGTACGGAGCGGGATTCAACAACTGGCACAGCCCGCAAACTGAACGGGGTGCGGGGCCGTCACAATTCGCAGGGTCATCCAGCGGTATGCTGACCCTCTTGGTGCAAGCGGAGTCTTCGATGTGGCGCATCCTGGTAATTGGATTTTTGCTCCCGGTGGCCTTTGCGCAAAGCTTCTACATCTCCACGCCAGCGGGGCCGCTCAGAGGAGGCGTAAACGAGGCTTTCAAAGTGGCCTACTTCCTGGGGATTCCCTACGCCAAGGCGGCGCGTTGGAAAAGGCCGGTAATGGTAACGGAGTGGGAGGGGGTGCTCGAAGCCACTCGGCCTGGTCCCGCCTGCCCCCAGCGCGGCAGCCTGGCCTCACGTCTGGGAGGGTTTCTACCGCCCCAGAGCGAAGACTGTTTGAACCTCAACATCTGGATGCCAGTGGCCAAGCCACCCGCTGGCGGATGGCCGGTGATGGTCTTCGTCCACGGGGGAAGCTTTACTAACGGTAGCGGCGCGGAGCAGATCTACGACGGGACAAGCCTGGCCATGCGGGGCGCCGTGGTTGTGACGATTAACTACCGCTTGGGCGTTCTTGGTTTTTTAGGCGCGCCGGCATTCCAGGCGGAGGACCAAGACCGCTCGGCGGGCAACTACGGCCTGCTCGACCAGCTGGAGGCGCTGGCCTGGGTTCGGCGCAACATCGGCTTTTTTGGCGGAAACCCCGGGAACGTAACGCTGTTTGGCCACTCGGCGGGGGGAATGTCGGTATGCGCTTTGCTCGCGAGCCCGCTTTCCAAGGGGCTTTTTCACAAGGCCATTTTGCAGTCCGGCGGCTGCGAGTACGTAAAAACGCTGGCGCAAGGTTTCAAGTCGGGGCTGCAAATTGCCGGAGCGCTCGGCTGCCCTGGGGGTGATGCCGCCTGTTTGCGGGCGCTGCCGCTTGCGAGTTTCTTCCCGCCCGCCGATCTGGATATCGGTGCCGCGCTCAGATCGCTGGAATCGGTTGGGTTCGCCAGTGGCCCCTACAAGCCTCATGTTGATGGCTACGTGTTGAACAAAATGCCGCTGGATGCCTTGCGCCAAGGTGCCGCCCAAGGTATGCCGCTGATTGCCGGGGCCACCTCGCAGGAGACTTGGGGTGACGTTCCCGCCGGACCAGGAGACTGGGCCAGCTGGCTCGAGCGCGCAAAACCCGTGCTCAACGACCGGGCCGAAGAGGGGTTGAAGGTGTACCAACGGCGCAACCCCGACCCGCGCGAAGCATGGGCGTATTTTCAGTCGGATAGGACCTTGGTGTGTCCCAGCCTCGAGGCCGCCCGCGCACAGTCCCGCTATGCTCCCACCTATGCCTATCTGGTCACCTATGTTTCACCGGTCTTCCCCCAGCTTGGAAGCTTTCACGGTATCGAAATTCCGCTTTTGTTTGGAACAGAGGCCGCCTGGCCGTTCTGGATGCTCTTTTCCACCGCGCCGGCACTGGAACAAGGCCAGCTGCTTGCCAAGGAGCTGCAGGAACGCTGGACCAACTTTGCCAGGTCCGGCGACCCAGGCGGCTGGCCCAGTTATCAAAGCGGCTCCGCCCTCCGCATCGACACCACCTTGAGCGTGATTCCCGACCCCTTGGTGGAGCGCTGCGCCATGTTTCAGTAACAACTGGATGGTAAGCAAGGCGGCAGGTGGTGGCCACCTTGCCAGAACGTTTAGCATGTGAAGGTGCCGGTGATCGAGGTTTCCGCCAAGGACCAGTATTTCTCCGCCACGGGAGAAACCCCGCTGCTGGAGATCTGGGAGGCCTTGCCCAAAGGTCTTTTCCCGCCTTTCCCGCCGGTGGAGCTTCCTGGCGGGCTTGGCGGTCTCTTGCAGCGTGGGGGCTTTGGGCAGGCTTTTTTCTTTGCCCCGGAAGTGCTTGGGGCAAAGTTCAGAAGCCCAAAAGGGCGCCTGGTGAACGCGGGGGGGAAAGTGGTCAAGAACGTGCAAGGTTACGACCTGGTAAGGCCGCTGGTAGGAAGTTTTGGGGCGTTGGGGGAAGTTCTCGAGGCCACCCTGCGACTGCGCCCAGGGCGTGACCGGTGTTTTCTATCCAGGGAGGGCGCTCTTGAGGTCTCCCTGAAGCCGCGCTTTATGTGGCAGCACCAGAACACCTTGTATGCCTTCACGTTTGGTCATCCAAAGGAGGTGGCCCGCTTCCGCGAAGCATTTGGCGGCCAAGGAACAGTGGGCACCCTGGACTACCGCCCGCTGTTCCCCAAGGGCATGGGGGTCGGAGAAGGCGGCCTGCGCGACCTGAGATTTTCCTGGGCCAATACTGCGGAAAAACCAGAGATGCCCGAGGTCTTTCGGCGTGTGGCTGAGGCGCTCTGATGCTCTGCTATCTTGCGCTTGGAAGCAACCTGGGGGACCGCGCGGGATACCTGCTCGAGGCCCTTGCTCGAATATCGCTCCTGCCCGGTACGCGCCTTACCCGGCTTTCACCTGTTTACGAAACCAGACCAGTTGGCCCGGCGGGGCAAGGGCCCTACTTGAACATGGTGGCTGAACTCGAGACCGGGCTTGGTGCCGAAGAGCTGATGCCGCGGCTGCTTGAGATTGAAGGATCTCTTGGCCGCATCCGGGAAAAACGCTGGGGACCACGCACTATTGACCTGGACCTGTTGCTTTACGGAGACACGGTTCTGAAAAGCGAACTTCTGAATCTCCCGCATCCCGAAATGCACCAGCGCGCCTTTGTGTTGGCGCCCCTTTGCGACCTGGTCCCGAAGGGGGTTCATCCCTTACTAAACGAAACCTACGATGAGCTGCTCCAGCGGTTGGACAGGTCGGGCGTTGCACCGCTATTTACTGCCAGCGTTCCTCGGGGCTAAGCCCCGCCAACAGTCTTTTGATCTCACCAACCAGGTAAAGGCTGCCCGTAACCACGATAGTTCCAGACTTTCCCGCGAGTTTACGGGCATATTCAAGCGCCCGCGCGGGCTCGCCAACCAGATGTGCCCCAGGAAAGTATTCCGCTAATTCCGCGGGTTCATATGCTCTTGGTGAGTTGTATCTGGTGAGAACAATTTCACCCAGACCGGAAAACGCCTGGGCCATTTCCGCGACATTCTTACCGCCAGAAAATGCCAGCAACAGCACCAGTGGATCTTCACTAAAGAGTTGCTCGAGGGCTTCTCTAAGAGCCCAGGCAGCCGCCGGGTTGTGGGCACCGTCAAACAAAAACTGGCCCTGGCGTTCGAGCCTTCCGGGGTGGCGGACGGCCTCGAGGCCTCTCTTTATCTGCTCCCAACCTACGCCCAGCTCACTTGCCGTGACAGCTGCCAGCGCCATATTTTCCGCCTGGTGCCCACCAGCGAGAGTAGAAAACAACTGGTGTTCACCACCCGGCAGCTTCAGCGCGATATTGGTTCCCTGTCTTCTCAGCCCGGCTTGCACCACGGAAAAATCGCGGCCAAGAACCTTCAGCTCCGCGCCAATTTGAGTGGCGTGATTCTCCAGCGCAACAAGCCCTTCGCCCGAAGCTGCGCTAAAAGTCTTTTTGCCCGTGCGCATAATGCCCGCTTTCTCGAAGCCAATCTTGGCCAAGGTGTCGCCAAGAATCTCGGTGTGTTCCAGGGCAATGTTGGTGACAATAGAAAGCTCCGGCTCCACCGCGTTGGTGGCATCGAACCGGCCTCCAAGCCCCACCTCGAGCACCGCCCACTCCACCTTGTAAAGTTCGAAATACCTGAGAGCGGCCGCGGTGGCAATTTCGAAAAAAGTTGCGCCGACCGCCTCCGCCAGGGGCTTGATTTCGCGGAGTAACCGAAGCAGGTTAGGATCCGGTATTTCTTCGGCTGCTATTTGGATGCGTTCGTTGAACCGGACCAGGTGCGGGCTGGTGTAGCTTCCCACCCTGTGGCCAGCGGACCGCAGAATGGCGGAAAGCGCTTGAACGGTGGAGCCTTTGCCGTTGCTGCCACCAACCAAGACCGAACGAAAGGAGCGCTCCGGGTGGCCCAGTAACTTTAGCAGCGCCCCGACGCGCTCGAGGCCCGGCTGAATGACTCTTTGGCGGGCAAAAAGCCAGCTGAGCAGCTCTTCAAGGCTGGCTTCCAGCTGGCTGTCGGGGGGATTCACAAACAAATAACTAGCTCTGCAAACGGGTACGGCAGCCTTGGCACAGGCCCTGGTACTCCACCTGGACGGCGTGAATGTCGAGCTCCGGGTACCGCTCCTTTACTCCCGACAATAGGTCTGGCAGCGGATGACTAATGTCCACAAACTCGCCACACTTCGAGCAGACCAAGTGCAGGTGGCCGTCTAGATTAGCCTCATAGCGGGTGGCTTCTCCCGAATGAGTCAGCGGGAGCAGGTAGCCGTCGTCCACCAGCGCGTCGAGTGTGCGGTAAACCGTCCCCAGGCTGATGCTGGGAACGCGCTCGCGCACCCGCTGGTATACCCAGGCCGCGTCTGGGTGGTTGTTGGCGTGGCGCACCACCTCGAGCACCGCCTTTCGCTGCTTGGTCAGACGCTTGATGCCCATCGCATCCAGAGTATAGTGCGCACTCCTAAAAGACAAGCGGCCGCCAGCACATTTGACCGAAACTTTCTCAGGCCTGGCGCTCCGAAAACTGGCAGCCAGAGTCTTTTCGCGCCAATAGAAATTTGAGTGGACTGACGAGGCAAACACAGTTGTTTTTTCGACTGCGCGGGCTCATGTCTAGTGGACTTTGGCCTGCTCGAGGATCGCCCGGCCCCCGTGGTCCAGCAAGTCGCGCGCCAGCTCTCCGCCAAGCTCCAGCGCTTCGCTGGGGTCGCCCTCAATTTCTCCCCGGATCAGCTCGCGGCCATTGGGTGAGACCAAAAGCCCTTGAAGGTGGAGCGTGCCTTCGTCGTCCATGGAAGCCAGGGCGGCGGCTGGAGCGCTCATACCCGCGCCCAAAGCGTCCACAAAGGCGCGTTCTGCGCTGGTGCGCTCAAAGGAGGGCCGGTGATTAAGGCTGTAGGCCAGCTCTTCTGCCCAGTCGTCGCCCTGGCGGACCTCGAGGCCTAAAGCCCCCTGCCCTGCCGGGGGAAGCAACAGGCTCGGATCAATAAATTGATCAAGCCTGTTGCGAAGATCTAGCCATATCAGCCCCGCCGCGCTCATCACGATACCGTCGAAATCACCCGCCAGCGCGGAAAGCCGGTCTTCGATGTCGCCGTGCAGATCCCTGACCACCAAGTCCTTGCGCCAAGAAAGAAGCTGTGCCTTGCGCCCCAGCATGTTGGTGCCCACCACCGCGCCTTCGGGCAGGTCTTCAATCTTCTTGGCGCTCTTACCCACAAAGGCTTCGCGCGGGTCCGCCCGCTTGGGGACGGCAACCAGCTTGAGCCCGGGCGCTTCTTCGGTAGGCAGGTACTTGAGCGGGTAGAGGGCAATGTCCACAGTCCTTGCCGAAAGCGCTTTGCGCAGCTCACGGGCGCCCGCTTCTTCCCAGACTTCCGCCGGAGTCTGGATGGTGCGGATCTTGAACTCGGTCTCGGGCCAGCTTTCCCGCAGCCGTTCAACCACAAAACGAGTTTGAGCCTGCGCGAGCAAACTTCCCCGCGTACCGACGACAATCACGCGCATACCAGACATATATTAGCGGAAACTTCCGCCAGGATGGAAGGTTTTGAACTATGGGTGCTTATACTCACTCCTTTTCTGGCGCGTTCTAACGAACCTTGTTTTGGTATGGCAAGGGGATGGCCCGTAAGGGCTAAGTATCTCCATGGTGAGTTTTCAAGCTCACCCGGCCAAAGGAGGCAAGGAACACGGTGTGGCTTTTCAAGCCTTTCGACAAACTTAGACTGGAGATACTTAGTTGTTTCTAGGCCCACCACGTACTCGCCGTCTACATTTTGGGCCATTCCCGCGGCAACCAGCAAGGCCAGCGTCTGGCTCATGTACTGCTGCACCCGGCGCAAAGGCAGGGCGTCGGCCTCGAGCCCGGGCCGGTGCACCTTCAGGAACGCACGGTGAACCGCCGGAAGCTCGGCAAGCGGGGACGCCGTCTCTACCGTGCTCCACCTGACCCCCTTGCCCATAGTTAAATCCCAGGCTCTTTGCTCTTCACTTTTTACCTTAGACTTTCGGCCCTCACTTCACCTTCCCAATCACGTACACTAACTCATCACTCTTGCGCACCACAAACAAAACTCCTGGCCGTCCCTCGTCATCCACCAGGTTGTAGCGGGTCTGGATCTCATCCCCTATTTTTTTCTCCTGCTGGCTCTCAACAAAGTATCCAGCCACCGCGAAGCTGGTCAGGACCTGGTGAACAAAGCCTGCGTGAAGTTTGGCGGCAATTCCCTTGGCCGCGTACACTTCAAAGGCGGCGAACCTGGCCCGGTCGGGGATCCTAGCCAGTATTTCCTCGCTGCCTTTGCCCGCTTTAAAGGAACCCGAGGGGAGCTTGATGCGCGAGTCCAGCGTCGAGGATATAGCCACCACCGTAGAGATCTCCACCAACGTCTGAGCCGCCGCGGGAACGCTTAAAAGCGCCAAAAGAAGGATGAAGGCTCTCATAGCTTTAGCCTAGCCCTGGATGGCAATACCGCAAGGTCATTGCGCACGTTTACCGCAGGCCGGCCTGTCTGCCGCCAGGCAGGCGCAAAGAAGGCAAAAGGGCATACTGGCTTGAGAATTCACTCTTTGGCGAGACCAAGGCCTTCCCAGCGCCGGTTGACTCGCTGGATGACCTCATCGCTCATCTGTATCTTCTCAGGCCAGCGCCGCTCAAAGCCTTCGTCCTTGAGCTTTCTGGTACCATCCAGCACCAGCACGGGACCATCCAGGCCCTCCATGACCCAGGCGTCACGCTCGGGGTCGATGTTATTCAGCACCGCCCACAAAAGCTGGTCTGGTTCGAGCGCGGTGTCGTCGTCGGTGATAAGCAGCAAGCGGACACCCTTACTTGCTGAAGCTTGCAAAAGCCGGAGTGCCAGTTCTTTTGGCTCCCCCGCCTTCGATTTGTGAAAAGTAACAGCCCAAACACCCGGCCACTGTTTTTGGTTCACGGCGGGAATTTGCGGCAGGAGCTGGTGTTGCCGGGGAACAAATTCTGCCGGCCCGCCTTCTGCTTGCAGCTTGCGCGTGCCGTCGATGATCAGCTTGCCGCCGTAGCCCATCGAACGCGAAGAGTGGTCGAGCACATCAATTGGCCCCCGGGTAACCAGGGTGTCGCGGCCTGGCAGGGTATTCTTGATGGCCGCGAGCAAAGTCTCAAAACCAGGTTTTACGGGAATGTCTTTATCCACCACCACAATGACCTTGGCGAACATCATCTGGCCAAGTCCCAGTAGTCCATTGGCCACTTTGTAGGCTTGTCCGGGATAGCGTTTTTCGATTGACACGTTCACCCAGTTGTGGGCGATGCCCGCGGGCGGCATGTGGTAGTCGGCAATTTCCGGCAGGATCAGTTTTGCGGCGGGGAGAAACAGGCGCTCAGAGGCCTCCACCAGATAGGCGTCTTCCATTGGCGGCCTTCCCACGATGGTTGCGGGATAAACAGCGTTCCCGCGGTGCGTGATTGCGGTAACGTGAAAGCGCGGATAAAAGTCTTCCAGCGTGTAGAAGCCGGTGTGGTCGCCAAAAGGGCCTTCCACAATTAGATCTTCCGAAGGATCAACATAGCCTTCGAGAACCAACTCGGCTTCGGCGGGCACGGGCAGATTCACGGTAACGCCCCGGGTTAATTCGACCGGTGCGCCCCGCAAAAAACCCGCCAGGTTGAACTCGTTGACGCCTGGCAGGGGCGGGACCGGCGCGGTGGCGGCGTAGGTGAGAATTGGGTCCCCGCCGAGCGCCACTGCGACCTCGAGGCGTTTGCCGAGCTTCTTTGCTTTATCAAAATGCCTTCTGCCGGTTTTATGCAGCTGCCAATGCATGGCGGTGGACT
>JAMCQK010000189.1 GCA_023382135.1 Deinococcus sp. | reverse complement strand
GAGCAGCACGAGCGGTCCTGGACCTACCAACTCAAGTACGCGGGCCAGCCCGCCGGGGTGGAGCGCCTGACCCTTAAGCCCTCCGGCAGGGGTGCCCGAATTCTGCTCGAAGCTCAAGTGGACTTTCCGCTGCCCAAGACGCGCCAGCGCTGGGAGAGTGATACCGATGGCGCTGGATTTCCCCGCCGCTATGTAGAGCGGGTGGAGGGCGGTGGGACCCGCGTCACCGAGATTGAGTTCTCGCGCGACGAGGGCGTGGTGGTGGTGAGCCAAGGGAAAGAAGACCTGGCGCTTCCTTACATCCAGGATTTCCACGACCCGCTTTCGCTTATTTTCGCCATTCCGCAGTTGGGCCTCGAGGCCGGCGCCATGCGGCAACTGGCCATGGTGGGCGGGCGCGTCTATGTGGAACGCCTCCCGGACCAAGTGCTGGCGCTTTCCTGGGGCGAGGAGGCTGTCCAGGTTTTTCGGCTCCGCCCAGGCCTTTCGCTGGTTTACTATGCGCCATCGGGTGAGCCGTTAAAGTTCACCCAGAAGGTAGGCGAGCACGTTTTCGAGGCCGAGATCAGCCAGGTGGAAATGACCGAGAGCGCGCCAGAGCCGCGTCCCAAGAATCACGCGCGCAAACGCCGCCGCAGAAAGCGCCACGCCACATCCACATGATCATTTACCGAGCCCACGAAATCAGCGGCAGGCTTACCCAGCGCCGTTATTGGAAGGGCGACGAGCGCGAGGCCGAGCGGGTGCACTCCATTGTGCGGGAAGTGCGGGAAGAAGGAGACCAGGCGCTCGACCGTATCAGCCAGGAGCTCGACGGCCAAGCGGTAACCGAAATCCCCAGGGATGCGTGGCGGGAAGCCTTTGAAAGCATCGAAGAAGAGCTCCGCGCTGGCATGGCCCTGGCCAAAGATCGCATTGAGGCCTTTTACCGAAACGAACCCGCGGGCGGTTTTAGGCATGGGGATCAAGGCGATGTTCTTGCCCAGATTATCCGGCCCCTGGAGCGCGTGGGGGTGTACGTTCCCGGCGGCAGCGCACCGCTTTTATCAACGCTTTTAATGTGCGTGGTGCCCGCGCGGGTGGCGGGCGTGGGCGAGGTGGTGGTGGCGAGTCCGCCCCCGGTTCATCCCGCGATCCTTGCCGCCGCCCATATTGCCGGTGCGGACCAGCTTTTTGCCATGGGAGGAGCGCAGGCGGTGGCGGCTCTGGCCTACGGTACCAGCCGGGTTCCCAAGGTGGACAAGGTGGTGGGTCCGGGAAACCGCTTTGTGATTCTTGCCAAACGAGAAGTGTACGGGGCGGTAGGCCTCGAGGGCCTGCCCGGACCCACCGAAACGCTGATCATCGCGGACGAGGGCGCCAACCCAGTCTGGCTCGCCGCCGACATGCTGGCCCAGGCGGAGCACGGGGCAGACTCCGAGGCCTGGCTGTTATCGCCGAGCATAGAGCTGCTGCGCCAGGTCAAAAAAGAAATCGAACGCCAGATTGAAGGCCTCCCGCGGGCGCGCACCGCGCGGTCGGCGCTGGCCAACGGGGGGCTGGTCCAGGTTTCGGATCTCTCCCAAGCCCTTGATCTCGCCAATGCTTACGCGCCCGAACACCTTTGTCTTTCGCTGAAGAACCCCCAAGACTGGTTGGACAAAGTGAAGAACGCCGGCGGCGTTTTTCTGGGTGAGTACTCCGGTGAAGCCCTGGGGGACTACCTTGCCGGTCCCAGCCACGTGATGCCGACATCGGGCAGCGCGCGCTTTGGCGCGGGGCTGGCGGTAAGGGATTTCCTCAAAGTTATACCGGTGGTGGGCCTCTCCAAAGAGTCGGCCTCAAAGCTTGCACCCGCAGGCGCGAGGATGGCGCGGGAGGAAGGACTCGAGGCCCATGCTCGCGCCCTAGACCTGCGCGCCGGGTCTGAATCCTAGTCCTTCTTGCCGGGCTCCACTTTCCACGCGGGCCGGTCCCAGTCCGCCAGATGTTTGAGTGTAATGGGGAGTCCCACGCCCAGGCCGAACCACCAGTAGGCACCCAGGCGTCCTATCGCCGCTGCCAGTATGGGGAACAACAACGTAAGAACCAAAACTGCGCGATAGGGGCTTTTTGTGATCAGATATCCCAGCGCCCAGAAGACCACGCCAGCCAAGAGCATCAATGGGCTCACCGCAAGCAGCACCCCGCCTGCGGTCGCAATACCCTTACCCCCTTTGCCGAATACCCAGACAGAAAAACAGTGTCCCCAGACCGCCAAAGCGCCCGCGAGCAAGCCCCCGGTAAAACCGCCAGCCAAGAATGTTCCAAGAGCAACCGCGAACACGCCTTTCAGAACATCCAGCAGCAGCACCAGCAGCGCGGGGAACGTGCCCAACGACCTTAGTACATTGGTCGCCCCCAGAGTTCCTGAGCTTTGTAGCAGCAAGTTCTTGCCCTGAAGCAGCCCGAACCAGTAGGCAAAGGGCAAGCTGCCCAGAAGGTAGCCCGCGATGGCGGCCTCTATCTGGCCCATGGTTCCTAAGGTTACCGTATGGCAACAGATGGCGAGTTCTGCTGACTTGGACCAGGAATGGTGCCTGCATACAATAGCACTTCCACCCTGTTTGCCTGCGGAGAATCAACTATAAGAAGTCCCTTTCTGAAGGGAAAATCTGTTTCTTGACCCCAATCATATCGGTATGTATACTTATTCAGCTATGAGCACCAAGATCCTTGTTTGCGTACCTGCCACCCTAGCCCTTAGGCTCCAAAACGTGAAGACCAAAAAGGAGCGCACATGAAAATTGTCCTGGCATACTCGGGCGGGTTGGATACCAGCATCATCCTGAGCTGGCTCAAGGAGAACTATAAAGCCGAGATCATTGCCTTCACCGCCGACATTGGCCAGGGCGAAGAAGTGGAAGAAGCGCGAGCAAAAGCGCTCAAGACCGGCGCTTCCAAGGCCTACGCGCTCGACTTGCGCGAGGAGTTTGTGCGGGACTTCGTCTTTCCCATGTTCCGTTCCGGGGCACTCTACGAAGGCTACTATCTGCTGGGAACCTCCATTGCCCGTCCGCTCATCGCCAAGCATCTGGTGCGCATCGCGCAGGAAGAAGGCGCCGAAGCCATCTCCCACGGAGCCACCGGCAAAGGCAACGACCAGGTGCGTTTCGAACTCACCGCCTATGCGCTCAATCCCGGAATCAAAGTAATTGCACCCTGGCGGGAGTGGGAGTTTGTGGGCCGCAACGAGATGATCGATTACGCCGCCAAACACGGTATCCCCGTTCCAGTCACGCTGGAAAAGCCCTACAGCATGGATGCCAACATGCTTCACAACTCGTTTGAAGGCGGCGTGCTGGAAGACCCTTGGGCCGAACCACCCGCTGGAATGTTCCGCCTCACCACCGACCCGGAAAACGCGCCAGACAAGGCCGAATATCTGGAGGTTGCCTTCGATGGCGGCGATGCCACTATGGTCAATGGGGAAAAACTTTCACCCGCCGCCTTGCTTGCCAGGCTCAACCAGATTGGCGGCAGGCACGGCGTGGGGCGCGTGGACCTGGTGGAAAACCGCTTTGTGGGGATGAAATCTCGCGGAGTTTATGAAACCCCCGGCGGCACGCTGCTTTACCATGCCCGCCGCGCGGTCGAGAGCCTTACGGTAGACCGCGAGGTTCTGCACCAGCGTGACCAACTGGCGGCCAAATTCGCGGAGCTTGTATACAACGGCTTCTGGTATGCGCCGGAGCGCGAGGCCCTGCAGGCCTACTTTGACCACGTGGCCAAGACCGTTACCGGTACCGCGCGGCTCAAGCTTTACAAAGGGAACGTGATGGTCGCCGGCAGAAAATCACCCTACAGCCTGTACGATAAAAGCCTGGTTTCGTTTGACGAAAAAGGTGGTTACAACCAGGCCGATGCCGAAGGGTTTATCAAGCTGAACGCGCTGCGTTTGCGGGTGCGCGCCAAGGCGCAGCCGAGGGATTGAGGATGGAGACAAGGCTCCCCCGCCTTACGGCTCCCCCGCTTGCAGGAGGGGTAAGGGAGGGTATTTTTGTCCGCCGGGCGGCCGTGGAGGACGCTCTCGCCATTGCCGGACTGATCCGCCAAGCCTGGGCATCGCGGGTCGCGGCCGATTCGAGCGGGCACCGGGAGACCGCCGACAAGGTGCGGGCCGATTTGGAAAAAGGCTTGGGCTGGGTGGCGCTTGATGGAGAAAAAATTGTCGCAACGGTGCGTATGACGCCTCACCCGGCTCAGGCAGGTGTGTGCGAAATCAAAAAACTGGCTGTTTTGCCGGAGTATCGCAAGCGGGGAATCGGGCCCAGGCTGTTGAAGCTTCTGGAGCGGGAAGCGAAAGCTCAAGGCATCCGGGAAATCCGCCTGGCTGTGCGCCACGACCAACCACGCCTGGTCGAGTGGTACACCTCCCTTGGCTATGTCCACGACCCTGCCCTTGGCTACAGCAGCCCCAACCCGCTGACGCCTCCTCCTTTTGTGCTCTATAAAGAGGTGACGACTTGAGCAAGAAACAAGCCACCTGGGGCGGGCGCTTCAACGAAACGCCGGACAAACTGGCGCAGGAGTTTAACGCCTCGCTTTCCTTTGATCGGCGTTTGGCGCTGGTAGACATCGAAGGTTCAATGGTTCATGCGGCAATGCTCGCCAAACAAAATATCATCACAACAGAAGAAGGGGAGAGCATCCGCTCTGGCTTGTTAAAGATTCGGGACGAGATTGTTTCCGGCAAGTTCGTCTGGAAGCAAGAACTGGAAGACGTGCACATGAATATCGAGTCGCGCCTGATAGAGCTGGTTGGCGCTGTCGGAGGAAAACTTCACACGGCGCGCTCCCGCAATGACCAGATCGCCACCGACGTGCGCCTGTGGTTGCGCGGCGAATTATCGGGTCTGCTGGCCGAGATCAAACAACTTCGTAAGGTGCTGGTTTCCGAAGCACATAAGCATCTGGAACCAGCGGCGGTTCTTCCCGGATACACGCACTTGCAACGCGCAATGCCGGTGTTGCTTTCACACTGGTTTTTGGCCTATTACGAAATGCTTACGCGGGACGCGGGCCGGATTGAGGACTGTTTGAACCGGTTGAATGAGTCTCCGCTGGGCGCGGCGGCGTTGACTGGAACAGGTTTCCCCATTGACCGGGAAATGACCGCTAAAGCGCTCGGTTTTGAAAGACCGATGCGAAACTCCCTGGACGCTGTGAGCAGCAGGGACTTCGGCCTCGAGGCCTTATCTGCCATTGCCATTGGGCAGATCAATCTTTCCCGCCTTGCCGAAGACATAATCCTCTACGCTTCTTCCGAGTTTGGTTTTGCGGTTTTACCCGATGCGTTTTCCACCGGAAGCTCCATAATGCCGCAAAAGAAAAATGCCGACATTGCTGAGTTGATTCGGGGAAAGTCTGGCCGTGTACTGGGTTCCTTTGTCACGCTGGCCACTGTGGTCAAAGGATTGCCGCTGACCTACAACAAGGATTTGCAGGAAGACAAAGAGCCCCTTTTCGATGCTGTTGACACCTACCGCATGTCGGTCAAGTTGATGGCTGCAATGCTACCGCAGCTCAAATGGAACCGGGAAGTAATGGCTAAAGCGGCGGAATCGGGGTACTCGCTAGCGACCGAGCTTGCGGATTATCTGGCGGTAAAAGGCCTTTCATTTCGCGAAGCCCACCATGTCGTTGGCGCAATTGTCCGCGACCTGGTTTCATCTGGCCGCGAGCTTTCAACGCTTTCGCTCGAAGAGTTGAAAAAGTATCACGTTCTTTTTTCGGAAGAGGCGCTCGAACGCACCAAGCTTCAAAGTGCAATCCATTACCGCAACTCTTTGGGCGGCACCGCACCAGAGAGAGTTGAGCAAGCTGTTGCGGCGGCCAAACAGGAGGTGGGTGAATGACTCTGGAAATCGGTACCACTAGCTTGCCTCATGTCCGCTGGAACGCCGAGACCGAACTGCGCAAGGCGCACATGCGGGATGTCGGGCGGATTCATACGCTCATCAAATACTGGGCCGAGCGCGGCTTTATGCTGGTGCGCAGCCACGAGCACCTGCAAGAAAACTTGCGCGACTTTTTTGTTTTGGAAGACCAAGATGGGAATATCGTCGGTTCCGGCGCGCTCCACCTGCTCTCCGACCAGATTGCCGAGGTGCGGGGCTTGGCGATCCACCCGGACCGCCAAGGACAGGGCCTGGGCCGCTGGTTGGTGCTGGCCGCCGAACGCGAGGCCCGCGACCTGGGTCTGCCGCAGGTGTTCGCCTGGACCTTGCAGGTCAAGTTCTTTTTATCGCTGGGTTACTCGGTGACCTCGCGTGAATATCTGCCCGATACGGTCGCCAGCGAATGCGGCGTCTGCCCGTTTTTCGACAATTGCCGCGAGACCGCGGTGGTAAAACCGTTGAACGCACTACAATAACCGCAATGGAAAACCTCACATTAGCGGATTACCCCACCTTGGATTTGATGAGCCCTGTTCAGGGGGCCACCACCAGTGCCTGGTTCGGGGCGATGCCCAGGTCAAAGGGACCCAGGTGTCAACTTGCTGTCTGCGATGCTGCGCCAAGCGGGTATAAGCCACCAAACAGGGGAGGCTTCTAAGTGAAAGAACGCGCGGTGTTGGTGCTTGAAGACGGAACCGCCTATCACGGCTTTGCTTTTGGGCACAGGGGAAAGAACGTGGGCGAGGTGGTGTTCAACACCTCGCAGACGGGCTACCAGGAAATTTTGACCGACCCCAGCTACCATGGCCAGACTGTGGTGATGACCAATCCGCATATGGGGAACTACGGGGTGAACGTTTTTGACATGGAGTCGAACCGTCCGTGGGTACGCGGCTTTGTGGCCAAAGAGTTCAGCACCTATTCCGCCGGACCCAGGGCGCAGCAGAGCATCGCGGAGTTTTTGGAGCAGACCGGCGTGGTGGGTTTGGAAGGAATTGATACCCGTGCGCTGGTTCGTAAAATTCGCCAAGGAGGGGTGCTGAAGGGTGTTATTGCCCACGCCTCGGTCTATGGAGATCCCAAGCACCGTTTCTCACCGGAAAACCTCGACACCTTGCGTGAAGAAGCGCGCAACTGGACGGACATTGACGGCCGCGACATGACTCCCGAGGTCAGCACTCCGCTCCCCTATCAGTTCCCCACATTCAAGGGCAACCGGCGTATTGTGGTCATGGATTTTGGAATCAAGCACGCCCAGATGCGCTACCTGTCGGAGTTGGGGTTCGAGTTGATTGTGGTGCCGGGCAGAACCATCCCGGCGCAAATTATGGCGTTGGAACCCCACGGACTTTTTATCTCTAACGGCCCCGGCGACCCCATGATGCCCAAATACGCCCACGAAACTTTGTGGAAACTGATGGGTTTACTGCCCACCTTTGCCATCTGCTTGGGCCACCAGTTGTTGGCGCTTGCCGCCGGCGGGCACACTTTCAAGATGAAGTTTGGCCACCGGGGCGCCAATCATCCGGTCAAGAACCTGCTTACCGGAAAAATTGAGATCACCAGCCAGAACCACGGCTATGCCGTCGATCCCAATTCTCTGAAAGAGTTCAAGCCCACCCATATCAACTTGAACGACGGTACCTTGGAGGGCATGGCGCACATTCGGTATCCGGTATTCAGCGTGCAGTACCACCCGGAGGCCAGTCCTGGACCGCACGATTCGCTCTACCTGTTTCGTAGATTTCTTGAAGAAGTAGAGAGTTTCCACGGGGTCAACGGCATGCCGGTGGAGAAGCGCAGGGCAGAGGCCGGTGTCTAGATCGGCGAGCGGGCTACGCACCCCTTGCCCGCCCCGTTTCAACACATGGGTGTACACTATGGTGGTTTTTACATCTTTGTGCCCAAGGAGTTCTTGCACGATGCGGATGTCGTAGCCGGACTCCAGCAGATGGGTAGCAAAGCTGTGCCGCAGGGTGTGGACGCTGCCGTGTTTTTCGACGCCAGCAGCAAGCACGGCCCGCTTCATGGCCCGCTGAACTGAATCCTCATAAACATGATGTCGACCCTCCCGACCGGAGCGGGGGTCAACCGAACGTTTATGGGAAGGAAACACATACTGCCAAGCCCAACACTTGCCAGCGTTTGGGTATTTTCGGGCCAGGGCATCGGGCATTTCAACCTCCCCAAAACCTTCTCTCAAGTCTGAATGATGGATCTCCTTGGCCAAGGCAAGTTGCTCTTTGAGCAATGGCACTAGACTCAAGGGCAGTAGGGTTAGGCGATCTTTGTTGCCCTTGCCATCCCTTACGGCAATGCTTTGATAATCAAAGCCAATATCCCTTACCCGAAGCCTCAAGCCCTCCATCAGCCGCATCCCCGAGCCGTAGAGCAGCGACAAAATAAGCCGATAAACAGACGGCTCTGCCTCTAAAGCTTTCAAAATGCGGCTTACCTCGGCCCTGGAAAAGACCAGGGGCAAACGTTTTGCACGGTTTGCCCGAACTGCACTAACATTACCGAGCTCACGGTCCAGCACTTGCCTGTACAAAAACAAGAGCGCCGAAAGGGCGACGTTCTGGGTCGAGGTGGCTACCCGCTGGTGTAGCGCTAAATGACTCAGATAGGCTTGGACATCGGCTTCACCCAATTCTTCTGGATGGCGTTTATGATGGAAATGAATGTACTGTCCAATGTAGTGGAGATAAGACTGTTCGGTACTCTGACTTAGGCGTTTAGTTCGAATGACCTCACGGACTTCGGTTAAGGAAAGGGGAGGTGTCTTTTGTATAAGCCATAGTGTACACCCATGTGT
>JAMCQK010000137.1 GCA_023382135.1 Deinococcus sp. | reverse complement strand
GCGCGTTCACGATGGGCTGGTACCGCCGCATCACAAAAGCGCGCCGCACTTTGCCGGTCCGGGTCAGTTCGTCATCGTCGGCGTCAAGCAACTTGTAGAGGAGTACCATGCGCCTTATCCGCAGGCCTTCGGGCAAGCTTTCATTGACCTTCCGCGCCTCAGACAGAATCAGGTTGGCTACCTGGGGCTTTTGTGAAAGATCCATATAGGTGGTGTAGGCCAGGCCTTTTTCCTCCGCCCACTTGCCCACCGTTTCGGGGTCCACATTGATAAAAGCAGTCAGGTAGTCTTTCTGGTCACCGAACACCACGGCTTCCTTGATAAAAGGGCTGAACTTGAACTTGTTCTCGATGAACTGCGGGCTGAACATCTCTCCCTTGCGGGTGTGCATTACGTCGGAAACACGGTCAATAACCACCAAGTGGCCGTCCTCGGTAAGGTAGCCCGCGTCCCCGGTATGCAACCATCCTTCCGCAAAACTCTCTGCCGCCGCCTCGGGCCGCTCCCAGTACCCCGCGCAGACCGCGTCCGACTTGCAAAGGATTTCGCCTTGTTCGCTAATCTTGACCTCGCCGCCGGGCAGGGGCTTACCCACGGTGTCGTAGCGCACGTCACCGTCCCTGTGCACGAAGGCAATTCCGATAATCTCGGTCTGACCGTAAATCTGCTTCAGGTTCACTCCAATGGCGTGATAAAACTTGAACACATCCGGACCCAGTGCAGCACCACCGGTATAGGCCCGGCGAAGCCTCAGAAAGCCCAGTTGATCCCGCAAAGGTTTGAACAGAACCTGCTCAGCCAGGAAGTTAGCCAGGCGCAAACCCAAGGGTAAAACCTTTCCCCTCATGCGGAACTCGGCGGCCCGCAGCCCAACCTTGAGCATCCGGTAATACAGCCAGCGGTTGAGCGCATAGGTCTCTGAGATGCGCACCCAGATCTGGCTCTGGACGCCTTCCCACACGCGCGGCGGGCTGAACATCACGTGAGGGCCGATCTCCTTCAGGTCCTGCATGGCGGTCTCTAGCGCCTCGGGGAAGTTGACCGCAAAGCCCCCGGCCAGGGCCATTCCTACGGACATCATCTGCTCGCCAATCCAGGCCAGGGGCAAGAAAGATACGTAGTCGTCGGTGGGTTTGAGCGGATCCACTTGTTGCAACGCCACGCCCATGTGCACCAGGTTGCGGTGGCGTAACATGGCGGCCTTGGGTCTTCCGGTGGTGCCCGAGGTGAGCGAAAGGTGGCAGATATCCTCCGGCTTACCCTGGGCCAAAAGGGCTTCCACCGCGCCAGGATTTTTTTGGGCGTACTCGAGGCCTAGCTCTCGCACCTGCTTGAAGCCTGTGATCCACGGCTCATCCGCGTAGGCGCGCATTCCGCGCGGATCTTCATAGATGACCTTGCGAACCGACGGTATCTCACCCCGGATCTCGATCAGTTTGTCCACTTGCTCTTGGTCTTCCGCGAGCACAAAGCTGGCGCCGGTATAGGAGACCACGTAGGCGATCTCGTGCGGCAGCGAAGACGGGTAAACGCCCACCGAGATGCCTCCTAGCGCCTGGGCGGCAAGTTCGGCGTAAAGCCACTCGGGGATATTGTCCGCAACGATTGCCAGGCGTTCGCCAGGCTTGAACCCAAGCGCCAGCAGTCCGGCGGCAAAGGCCATCACCTGTTGGTAGTAGTCGCGGTAAGTGACCTGGTTCCAGACGCCAAAGTCTTTTTGGCGCAGGGCCACATGTTCGCCCTCTTGTTCTGCCCGTAGTTTGAGAAGCTGCGGCAAGGTGTAATTTTTAAGCTCGGGTCCGGGCTTAACCATTACTCCACCCCTGTGCCCACGTAGGCCTCTTGCACCCGGGGGTTGTGAGCCACGGTGGCAGGCTCGCCGTGGGCAATAACCTGGCCAAAGTCCAGCACGTAGACCCGGTCCGAGATGTCCATCACCACACCCAGGTCGTGCTCGATCAAGATGATGGTAGTACCTCGCTCGGCGCGGATGTCCAGAATGAACCTCACCATGTCCTCTTTTTCTTCCAGGGTCATGCCCGCCATGGGTTCGTCAAGCAGCAGCAGCTTAGGCGAAAGCGCCAGCGCGCGAGCCACTTCAATGCGTTTGCGCACGCCGTAAGGGAGATCGCCCACCAGGGCCTTGCGGTAAGGCTCGAGCTCCAAAAAATCTATGATTTCCTCTACTGCCCGGCGGTTTTCCAACCCAATCTTCATAGCCTTGCCGTAGACCAGGGCGGCCTCGAGCAGGCTGTAGTTCAGGTAGGTATGGCGGGCCAGCAGCAGGTTTTCCAGCACCGTCAGCCCGGTAAAGAGCTCGATGTTCTGGAATGCCCGGGCGATGCCGTACCGGGTGACCTGGTGCGGGCTGGCGTGGGTAAGGTTGTGCCCTTCGAATTCAATGGAGCCTTGGCTGGGGTGGTAAAAGCCAGAGACGCAGTTGAGCAAGCTGGTCTTACCGGCCCCGTTGGGTCCGATAACTGAGACCAGTTCGCCTTTGGCAACCTCTATGGAGACGCCGCTTAAAGCGGCCAGTCCACCAAAGGTTAAGGTGATGTCATGCACCTCTAGCTGCAAGGGACCCTCCGCCCGTGTGGGTTGGGCAGAGTATATCGGCCACCTGGTAGGGCGTCAACGCTTTCCAGCATTGCCGCCGAAAAACCGTTAGGGCCCGGTTAATTCTGGGGATATACCTAGCTACAGCTTGACCAGACCAAAATGGGAGCCAACCCTGGAGGTAGCTACGCCGGAAGGAAGCTCTCATATGTGTCTTGGGGCTTCAATCTGGCGGTTGATAGGCTCTCCAGACAGAAGGCTATGAAACTGGGCTTAGCAACTCAACACCGACTGAACTTGCTCCAGGCCTTTGCCCTGTACAAACGCCAAGCCGCCTCTACCCAGGGGGCCTGTTTGGCCCTGGGGGTCTCCCCAGCTTCTATCGCTGGAAGCACTGCATGGAGGGGAGCCGGGGTCTCGGACCCCGTTCCCGAAAACCCCAGCGGATGCGCAAACCGGCTGGAGCCCCGAGCTTGCCGGACAGACGGAGCCTTCCGCCGAACCTACCTCACGTGGGGCAAGGCCAAGCTAATCCCGCTCCTAAAGCAGCGTGGTTTCCGGGTATCCGAGAAGCACTGTGGGCCAGGAGTCCTTCCTGGCTTATCTGGCCCACAAGGAAGAGCGGGGACTGGTGGATCAGAGCGGGCACGCGGTGGGCATTCTCAGCAAGACCGACTTGCTGCAAGCTTTGCAAGTGCGGATGGCACAGCAGGGAATGCTGGGTTCGTCTTGAGCGCGACCACACTGCATGACGCATCAATTGAGGGTATATATTGGCGCACCCTGATGCCCGCTGACGGAAGTCCCTGTAGCGGTAAGCGCTAAAGGAGGGTCTCGAGTTGGCCCGCCGCTTTTGGGTACCGAGATGAGCTTTATACGTGGGAGAGCTTACAGCGAAAGGCTGGATTAGCTGATGGATCGGCCTTCCCCTGCCACAACCATATAGGTAGAATCGGTTAGGAGTTTTAGCTAACCTCAAGGCTTTCAGAGCCCAGGACGCTTTCTTTCTTCACAATTATGAAATGGTTTACCGTGGGACTTGATTTTGGTACCGAATCGGCTCGAGCCCTCTTGCTCGATGTAAAAACCGGTGAGGAAGCATCTGTATCCATGTACTCATACCCGCACGGGGTGCTGGACCGGGCACTCCCCTCAGGCCATGCGCTGCCACCTCTATGGGCCTTGCAGCACCCAGGGGATTACCTCGAGGCCACTCGAGAGCTTTTGAGCCGCATGAGCGCAGAAGCTAAGCGGATGGGAGGCGAGGTCATCGGCATTGGGCTCGCTTTTACCGCTTCCACTGTGCTCCCTACCCGCGCCGACGGAACGCCGCTGGCCTTGCTTGATACGCCCACTACGGGACGTCCTTTCGGACGCCCCGAAGCTTTTGCAGACCACCCCCACGCCTATGTCAAGCTGTGGAAGCACCACGCCTCGGAACCCTATGCCAAAGCCATCAATGAGGCTCAGCCATATTTTCTGAAGTACTACGGCGGGAAGACCAGCGCCGAATGGTCACTGGCCAAGGCCTGGCAGCTACTCGAGGAAGCACCAGAAGTCTGGGTAGCCACCGAACGTTGGATTGAGGCTGGGGATTGGGTAGTTTGGCAACTTATCGGCGAAGAGGTGCGTTCGGTCTGCCAGGCGGGTTACAAAGCCCACTGGCAGCCAGAGTGGGGTGGTTACCCAAGCGGTGAGAGTCTCGAGCGTCTCAAGCCAGGGCTAAGCGCTTGGCTGGCAAAGCTGGCGGAGCCGAGACCGGTAGGCAGCACAGCGGGAGGGCTTACTCGAGGCTGGGCTGAGGCCACAGGCATCAAAGAAGGCACCGCCGTAGCAGTAGCCGTGATTGACGCCCATGCGGCCCTGCCGGGGGTCGGGGTCAGAGAGCCTGGAACATTGGTTATGGTATTGGGTACCTCTACGCCCCATATGGCCCTTTCGCATCAAGCCGTACCCACGCCTGGTATACCAGGGATAGTACCTGAAGGCATCCTGCCTGGTTATTTTGGCTATGAGTGTGGTCAACCCGCTACCGGCGACATACTGGCCTGGTGGGTACGCACGCTGGCTTGGGCGGGAGGAGTGCCAGAAGCCAAGCTATACGAACGGCTCAACTACGAGGCCGCCCAGCTTGAAGGACCTTCAGGCATCACGGCCCTGGATTGGTGGAACGGCTGCCGCACTCCTTTGATGGACGCAGGGCTCAAAGGTGTAATGAGCGGGCTTGGCCTTAACACCACTCCAGCACAGTTTTACAAAGCTTTGCTCGAGGCCACCGCTTACGGTACCCGGCTGGTGGTGGAGACCCTCGAACCCGCGGTGGGCAGCATACACGAAGTGCGGGCCACAGGTGGACTCTCCCGGTTGCCCTTCATCATGCAGCTTTACGCCGACATTTTGGGCCGCGAGGTTACTGTTAGCCCGACACCACATGCCACCGCTCAAGGGGCTGCGGTTTACGGAGCGATTGCACTAGGGCTCGAGATGCCCCCCCCGCCTTCGGGTTGGCAAATGTTTAAACCACAGGCCTCTGCGGTCTACCAGGAGGGGTATGAAGCCTACCAACGCCTCTTCGCGCATTTCAGCCAGTACAAACTGGCCGGGCCGCGTTAGTCATCCAGCACAAATCTGTGCTTGAGGTTGGCTACGCCACTCTTGACGTCGCTCCACACGGCTTCGTCGGTCAGCTCAAAGGGATAAAAGACCTCGAGAATCACCGGCATATTCCCGAGGCCCGCTTGCTGGAGGTCTTGAACCACCCTGGCGGGGTCCACGATCCCCTTGGTTCGCGCCAGTTCGGGATAACCCGCAAAGTTCCAGTGGGAATCGCTCTGGCCGTCGGTCTGTTGCAGATGCAGGACGCCAATCCGGTCACCCAGTTTGAGCCAGGGCTCGAGGCTGGCCCCTGAACCGTAGAGCGGTTGATACAAAGCATGACCGATATCCAAGCAATAGCGGAAAGGCACCGCACTGCCCGTCAAATCCTGGGCCAGCTTTCGCGCAGCTTCCACAGTCCAGGGTACCTCTCGCCGGAGGGGGGTGGGTTCGATCAAGAGGGTCTCGAGGCCCCGCCCTTTGGCGTAGACTGCAAGTTCATTCAGCGTATCCAGAAGCTCCTGATAACGGGCTTCACGATGTTTCTCACGGACGCTCATGCCCCCGACGGGGCCTCCAACAGCCTTGACGCCTAGCTCGGCAGCCAGGTCAATCGCCCGCTTGTACCATTCCTTGGCGGCAGCACGCCCCTCACCCTTAGGATGTAAAAGTTGATTGTAGGTGTAATGGGCCAGGCCTACGAAAGCGCTATGAATGGTGATCCCTTGCGCTTCGGCGGCGCGCCGGACTCTGTGCGCCAAAGAGAAAGCGAGCTTTTCGGGCCACCAGGGATCAATCAGGTCAAAGGTAAATTGCACCAGATTTAGCCCGAGTTCTTTGCGCACCCGCTTGGCCCATACTTCGGGCTCAGGCCAGCGCTTAACCGCGAAAGACAGGTTGATGCCCAGTGGGTTCATGTCTAACTCCTAGCATAGGGTCAAGGGCCCTCGACTCCAGACTCTTGACCCACGACGTTATTTGACCGCCCCCATCGTCAAGCCGCGTACCAGGTGACGAGAAACCAGCATGGCAAAAACGATCACCGGCAGCACAATCAATGTGCCCGTCGCCATGATCTCGCCCCAAGGTAGCTCGTAGCCGCTCATGAAGGAGGTGGCGGCTACCGGTGCCGTACGGGTAACGTTGCGGGCCAATACCAGGGCATACAAAAGCTCATTCCAGGAAAAGATAAAGCTCAGGATAGCCGACACCACCACTCCCGGCGCAGCCAGCGGCAAAGCAATGCGGACAAAGGTGGTGAAAGGGCTCGCCCCGTCTACCAGGGCAGCTTCATCGAGTTCCTTGGGGACGGTGCGAAACTGGTCGGCACAGATCCAGACAACGATAGGTAGGGTAAAGGTTAAGTAGATAAGGATTAGCACTGGGTAAGTGTCAATCATTTTCAGGCGGGTGGCCAACAAGTAAAACGGCAGCGCCAGCACAATGGGCGAGACCATGCGGTTGGAGATTATCCAGAACCACAAATCCCGCTTAAAGCGGAATTCAAATCGGGCCAGGGCATAGGCCGCTGGAGTTCCTAAAGTCACGGCCAGTGCGGTGGTCGCAAGCGCTACGATGAGTGAGTTGACCAGGGTGCGGCCCACTTCGTACTCAGTAAGGGCTTTCCAGTAGTGTTCAAAAGTGGGCACGAAGATGAACACCGGCGGATAGGCAAAGGTCTGCACTGTCGCCTTGAGCGAGGTGCTCACCATCCAGTAGAAGGGGAAGATCGTGGCCGAGAACACCAGCAGGAGGAGCACGGCATGGAGCACGGTGCTTACGCGAAGATTGGATTTAGTTGGAGTTGGTGTATTGGTCTGCACCTTTGCTGCCATAGCAAGCCTCCTTTATTGAGGTTGATTTATGTCGTGACCTCCCGGTAGAAGAAGCGGATGTAGAGCCTCGATAGCACGATGGTGAGGATCAGGAGCAGAATGGCCTGGGCTGAGGCTACTCCCTGGTCGAAGACCCGGAAGCCTATGCGCTGCACGTAGATGCTGATGAGTTCGGTGGCGCTCCCGGGGCCGCCACGGGTGAGCACGAAAACCATGTCGAAGAGCTTGATAATGTCAGCAGTGCGTAGGATCAAGATGGCGGTGAGGCCGGGGAGCAAGAAGGGCAGTTGTATATAGCGCAGGATGGTCTGCCAGCGGGTGGTCTCGAGCTTGGCGGCTTCCTCGATCTCCGGGGGCACCGTCGCCAGCCCCGCCAGAAACACGAGGGCCACAAACGGCGTCCACTGCCAGATATCCATCAGAGCAACGGAAATAAAAGCCGAATTGGGCTGACCCAGCCACTCCACGGCGGGGATGCCCACGAGCGAAAGACTATAGTTGGCCACGCCAAAATCGCGGTTGAACATCAGGCGGCCCATCAGACCGGCTACTGCCGGGGTAGTAGCCAAGGGAATCACCAGGGAGATCCGGGTGAGCGCACGTAACAGAGGCATTCCTTGACGATCCAAGAGCAGGGCGATCCCCAAACCCAACAGCACCTCGAGGGGTAGCGCGATGACCAGGAAGGTCAGGGTGCGCGAGAGAGCTCCCCAGAAGGAGGGATCTTGTAGCACCGCTGCATAGTTGGCGAATCCAACGAAACTGTTGCCCAGGTAGGGCTTGGTGAGTTGGTACTGGCGAAAGGAGACCTGTAGGGCAAAGAGCAGCGGGAAGATACCCACCAGAAAAAGCGCCACCACGGCGGGCATCAGGAAGAAATAGGGCAGTCTGCGAGCACGCTGGGTCATACGTCTACTCAAGGTTGGTGTGACGGCGGCGCATGGTCTCGGGCGTTTCACCGATGCGATCCCGCAGGGTCAGGATGATCATCTCGAAAAAGATGAATTGTGTCCCTTCATAAAGGCTACCCATAGGCAGGATGGAAGCCCTCTCTGCGGTATCATCAGCCATCGTCTGTGCTGGAATGTGTACCACGGCATCAGCCATCTGCGCAGCTTTCCCCAACGGTTGTGCTGTTACCACTACAGTGCGCGCTCCGGCTTCTTTGGCTGCACCCAGTAAGGCCAATACAGTGGAGAACTGTCCCGGACCCGCACTTGCGATCAGAAGATCGCCTGATCCAAGGGGCGGGGTGGTCATGTCACCCACCACATGAGCATCCAGGCCTAAGTGGAACAAGCGCATGGCAAAGGACTTCATCATCAGCCCCTCGCGTCCTACCCCATACAGGGCGATCCGTTTGGCCCTGGCAATTTCGTGGATCAACGGTTCCACCGCACTCGGACTGAGCCTGTCGAAAACCCCCTTGAGTTCGTCAAGGGCCTGATGCGCCATTGTGATCACCGAACTCATAACCTCCCCTATTGGCAATGACACGGGCCGGGCAAATACCAAGGTCTGCCCGGCCCGTGCAACAGTTATTGCTCCTTGGGTCTCTTGCCGCTGTAGTAGCCAGCTTTTTCCAGGATGTCCCGAATCTTTTCGTTAAGGATCTTGGCGCCTTCCTCGGTGCTGACCTTGCCCAGCATCATCTGGGTGCCGGTCTCGGCGATCAGCTCAGAGATGGCAGGCCATTCGGGGAAACGAGGACGGAAGAAGGGTACTCCGTCGGTGGTCCAGGACTGCACCAACGGCTCCACATAGGGGAACTGTTTGCGGATCTGGGCGTCTTCCCACACACTC
>JAMCQK010000017.1 GCA_023382135.1 Deinococcus sp. | reverse complement strand
ATCAAAAGTAGCCTAAGGCCAAAGGCCTAAAGCGAAAAGGCGGGGTCCGGCCGGCGTTCAAGGAACAACGTCTAAGTATCTCCAGTCCAAGTCTGCCGAAAGGCTTGAAAAGCCGCGCTGTGTTCCTCGCCCCCTCTGGCCCCGGTGAGTTTGACTGAAGGGTCAAACTCACCGGGGAGATATTTAGCGAATGGGGAGATTGGCTACCAGTACCATGCGCTCGCCGCGCTGCTCAACGGAGACCTCGAGGCCTTCCTGCTCAGAGGGAAAATAGCGCTTCAAAACTTCAATCAGATCACGCTTGAGTTCATCCACCAGGCCGGGCGCCAGCTGGGCGCGGTCGTAGGCCAGCGTGAGCTTAAGCCGCTCCTTGAGCGTGTCCTTGCTTTTCTTGCGCCAGAAGAACATTAGCAGGCCTCCCACGGGGCGCAAGGCCCAGCCGGTAGCACGAGTGCGTACAAAAATCCCTGTGTCATCATCGCCACCTCATAAGCCAGCGGGATCCTTTAGGAGTCCCCACCAAACCACTTGCGCAAGCTGGCCCACAGGCCGCTGCCTTCTTGAAGGTTGGGGAAGGAAACCTCTTCCCCACGGATACGCCGGGCAATGTCCATGAACGCCTGGCCGGCGACAGAACCATTGCGCAACACCAGCGGGTCGCCCACGTTGGTGGAGATCAGCACTTGTTCATCCTCGGGAACAATACCAATGGGCTTGACGCCCAAAATATCGACCACGTCCTCCACCGAAAGCATGTCGCCGCGCTGGATCATTTTGGGCCGCAAGCGGTTGATGACCAGGTAGTTTTCCCGCACGTCTCCGGCCTCCAACAGGCCCACAATGCGGTCCGCATCGCGCACGCTGGAGACCTCCGGGTTCACCACCACCAAGGCTCCTTCGGCGGGTGTGGCCGCGGTCTTGAAGCCCGTCTCGATACCCGCTGGGGAGTCGATCAGCACGCGGTCAAAGCCTTCTTCGGATATGAGCTGCTGCACGATCTCTTTAAACCTGGCGGGGTCCAACGACGATTTGTCTTTAGTTTGCGAGGCGGGCAACAGATGCAGCGTTTCGATGCGCTTGTCGCGGATGATGGCCTGGCGCATCTTGCAGCGGCCCTCGATTACGTCAATCAGGTCGAAAACCACGCGGCCCTCGAGGCCCATCACCACGTCCAGATTACGGAGGCCCACGTCCACGTCGATGACCAATACCCGTTCACCCAATTTTGCCAGGGCGGCGCCGACATTTGCGGTGGTGGTGGTCTTCCCCACACCGCCCTTGCCCGATGTAACCACAATGGCCTTAGCGTTCACTTGTTGCCTCCCGCCGCCATAGTATATCGGTAGCCGCCAAGGTTTACCATGGAGCGGCAGGTTTCCTACCGTGGCCAATGGCTCTTATCCCCTCACGGGCAAGTTTTCTTGACTGTCCAAGCTTTATCTCAAACGGTGACAGGGGGGGTAGCTGTAGCTGTCCTCGGATCCAAAAAACTTGCGGAAATTGAATAGCAAGTAAGAAGTTGCCCAGGCTCACGGGCTAAGTATCTCCAGTCTAAGTTTGCCGAAAGGCTCGAAAAGCCGCGCTGTGTTCCTTGCTCCCTCTGGCCCTAGTGAGTTTGACCCTTCGGTCGAACTCACCATGGAGATACTTGGCTTGACAACGTTACCGCCAACCGTTGTGAGCTGAGTGCTTGGACCTTGGTGATGCTTCGGCAAAAACCTCCGCTCCAGCATTCCCGCTTCTACCTCAGGGCGCGCAAGGCTTCAACCCCACGCTACGGGAAACGGTCCGGAGCAGCTTCCAGACAAATTCCCGCAGGGCTTCCTTAAAGCCGGGTATCCCGCTGTAATTTGGCCAACCACCGCGTCGGATGAGATAAAATCGGCCTGTGCAGCCTGAACTTAAGCCAGACTGGAAGGACTTTTTGGCACTGGTAATTGCCGCCTACCAGCTTTTGCTGCCCCCGCTGCTGGCGCTGTTTGGCGTGCTGGCGCTGGTACTTTTGGTGCTCAAGATTATCTTCTAGGAGGCTTCTTGCCAAAGGACATACGGTCGCTTTTCGAAGCACTCCCAGAGGATTACCAGCAAAGGCTCGGACGCCCCGGTGAGTACCCTTTTACCCGCGGCATCTACCCGCGCATGTACCTTGACCGCCCCTGGACCATGCGCCAGTACGCGGGCTTCAGCACGGCCGAGGAGTCGAACGCGCGTTACCGCTATCTACTTTCGCAAGGCCAGACCGGGCTTTCGGTGGCGTTCGACCTGCCCACCCAGCTTGGCATGGACCCAGACCATCCTTTAGCCGTGGGCGAGGTCGGGCGGGTGGGGGTCTCGATTGCCAATATTGAGGATATGGGGGCCTTGCTGGCGGGGATTCCCTTGGGCCAGGTAACCACCAGCATGACCATCAATGCGCCGGCCGCCATGCTGTTTTCGCTTTACTTGCTGGTGGCGGAACAACAGGGAGTACCCTGGGAAGATCTTGGCGGCACCATTCAAAACGACATTCTCAAGGAGTACATCGCGCGCGGTACCTATATTTTTCCGCCCGGCCCTTCCATGCGCCTGATTACCGATGTGTTCGCTTTTTGCGCCGAAAAAGTGCCCAGGTGGAACACCATCAGCATCAGCGGCTACCACATCCGCGAGGCGGGCAGCACCGCCGCCCAGGAGATCGCCTTTACTCTGGCTAACGGCAAGGCTTACCTAAAGGCTGCGCTGGAAGCGGGCCTCGAGGCCGACCTGATTGCCCCCCGTTTATCTTTTTTCTTCGCCGCACACAACGATATCCTGGAAGAAGCCGCCAAGTTCCGCGCCGCCCGCAGAATCTGGGCCGCCATCATGAAGGAAGAGTTCGGCGCCAAGAACCCCAAAAGCTGGATGCTCCGTTTCCACACTCAGACCGGTGGTTCAACCCTGACCGCGCAGGAACCGCTCAACAACGTGGTCCGCACCGCCTACCAGGCGCTCGCCGCCGTGCTCGGCGGAACCCAGAGCCTGCACACCAACGCCTACGACGAGGCCCTGGGCCTGCCCACCGAAAAAAGCGCGCTGCTGGCGCTCAGGACGCAGCAACTGTTGGCCCACGAGTCCGGCGTAACCCGCGCGGTGGACCCGCTGGGGGGAAGTTTCTACCTGGAGCATCTGACCGACCAGCTCGAGGCCCAAGCGAAAAAGTACCTGCAGCAAATTGACAGGCTTGGCGGCTCGGTGGCGGCGGTCGAGGCGGGTTACTTTCAAAAAGAAATTGAGGAGGCCGCCTGGCAGTTTCAGCGGGAGGTGGAGAGCGGTACGCGGGTAATTGTGGGGATGAACCGGTTCGCCAGCGAGAAAAGCCCTCTCAATGAACCCACGCCGGTGCAACAGATCGACGCCACCCTGGACGCAGACAGGCAGAAACAGATCAAGGCGTTTCGGCAGAAGCGCGATGGGGAGAGTGCAAGGGCGGGCCTCGAGGCTCTTCGCCGCGCGTCGCACGGAACCGAAAACCTGCTTCCCCATGTGCTCGAGGCCTTCAGGCGCCGGGCAACCTTGGGAGAAATCTGTGGCGTACTGCGGGAAGAATGGGGCGAGTACCAGCCGCCCGCCTAGCGGCCTACTCTCAACTTCGATAGCGCAAAGTGGGGATGTGTTCGATCGGATAAACCGATATCTAAGTATCTCCATGGTGAGTTCGACCGAAGGGTCGAGCTCGCTAGGGCCAGAGGGAGCAAGGCCCGCCTGCCTGTTCGGCAGACAGGCCTGCCGCGAAGCGGGTAGGAACACAGCGCGGCTGTTCAAGCCTTTCGACAAACTTAGGCTGGAGATACTGAGGTTGCAACGGCCGCTCCCGCTGCGATAGCCCAAGCCGGGCGATAATACGCTTATGCCAACCGAACAAGAAATCTGGCAAGTGCTGCACCAGCATCTCCACGCCATCTACGCGGGCGATCCGGACACCTACCAGGCCACCACCCACGCGGAGCTTTCACTCTACGAATGGTTCGTAACCCCGCACCGCATTGATGGCCTCCCCTTCCACCGTTTCATGATGGAGCACTCCTGGTCGGGGAGCCAGGGCGCGGACTGGCGTTACGATCTGCTGGAACCCAGACTGCAGATTTTTGGGGACTGCGCCATTGCCAGTTACACACTGGTGGTTTCTACTTTCAAAGATGGCTCGCTACGGAATACCAGCGTTAATGAAAGCCGGGTCTTGGTGAAGTTTAGTGATGGCTGGAAGGTGGTTCACGTCCACAAAAGTCCCGCGGGCGGGACCTCGCCATAAAACAAGGGGCGGGAACTTCCCGCCCCTGGCAAGAAATTTGCCGTTACATAAACCGCTTGCGCCTGCGGTAAGACTTCACGTCGCGGAAGGACTTGCGTCCGCCGGACTTGGCCACGCCCAGATAAAACTCTCTTACGTCCGGGTTTTCTTGCAGGTGATCGCGGGTGCCCTCGAGGGCAATGTGCCCCGACTCCATGATGTACCCGTAATGCGCCACCGAGAGCGCCACCCGCGCGTTCTGCTCCACCACCAATACCGTCACGCCTTCTTCGGCATTGATACGCGCGACAATGCTAAAAATCTCCCGCACCAACAAGGGAGCCAGGCCCAGGCTGGGCTCGTCCAACAGCAACAGGCGCGGGCGCGCCAACAACGCACGCCCAATCGCCAGCATCTGCTGCTCGCCACCGGAGCAGTAGCCCGCCAAACGGTCTTTGAGCGCCCTTAGCTTGGGGAAGTAGTGGTAGATGCGCTCGAGGTCCTCTTTCACGCCGCTGTCACGCCGGGTGTTAGCCCCCACGCGCAGGTTTTCCTCAACGCTCAGATGCTTGAAAACCCTTCGTCCTTCCGGCACCTGCACAATGCCCTTCAAGACGATGTTCTCCGGCGCGCGGTTATGGATGTCCTCGCCGCGAAAACGAATCGCGCCGGAAATCACTTCGCCGTCTTCGGGGATTAGAAGGCCGGAGATAGCCCTTAGCGTAGTGGTCTTCCCCGCCCCATTCGGGCCCAGCAAAGCGGTGATCTGCCCCTCGGGAACCTTGAGCGAGACCCCCCTCAACACCTGGATGATGTCGCGGTACACCACCTCGATGTTGTTGACCTCGAGGAGAATCGGGCCTAAAGCTTCGGGACGTGAAGGCTCAGAAGACAACGGGGCACCCCTTTGCGCCTATAGTTCAAGCCAGCCGGGCTCACTGTGTTCAGCTCGTTCCCTATGCCTTTGCCGCGCAAGTAGTCTAAAAAACCGCTCTCTTGGCCTGGCTGCTTTACTTGCCGTGAACCTTGCGAAACAAGTTGGAGATAAAGGGCTCGGTCACCGAAACAAACCTGCCACTCTTCACCTGGAGCACCCGGAGCCCTTCGCCGCCGGTCTGCTCACTCTTAGTGAAGTCAATCTCGATACCAGCCTTGGTGGAGACCGCAAAGCCCGGTTTAAAGGCGTTAGGACCGTTCATGCTAACGATGGCGTTGTACACCGTTTCCTTGTCGATCCGGCCATAGCGCTGGACCGAGCGCTTCATGGCTTCTACAGCAATAGAGGCCGCCAACATTCCCGCGGTGTAGTTGTGGCTCTGGGCTATAGCGTCCGGGCGCCCATACTTTTTGCTGATCTCTTTTTGCAGTTTGATGCCAGGGGCATCCTCGTCATAGAGGTAATAGCTTGAAGCCCACAGGAAGCCTTCGGCGGCCTCGCCCGCCAAGCGGATCAGGTCGTTGCCACCGGTGTATACCGCTCCAAGCTGCTGGATCTTCTTGTCCAGCCCAAGTTTCTTGGCGTCCTTGAGGATGTTGGCCACCGGGCCCGCCACGTTCTGGTGGACAATGTACTCAACCCCGGCACCTTCCAGGCGCTTGAGCAAGGCGGTGTTGTCCAGGTTATTGCCACCCACTTCTTGTACATCAACGATATTGAGCCCGAGTTGCGCGGCAGCCTTCCTGGCATCCTCCACTGGCGCACGGCCAAAGGGGCTGGGATTCACCACCAAAGCCACCTTGGCACCCTTGTTTTGCTTGGAGATATATTCGAGGAGTGCCACAATCTGCTCCGAGTAAGAAGAAGTGGGCAGGAACATGTAAGTGTTAGGCGGGTCAATCAGGCCAATGTGCGCCGAGGCTGGCAGGGTGACCAGCTTGATCTCGTTGACCAGCTGTTTGAGTTGGAGCATGGCTCCGGTGGAGTACCCCAGGTAGATTACCGGCTTGCTCTTGTCCAGCGCTTCTTCCAGGATTCGCTGGGCGTTGGGGTTTTGGTACTGGTCGTCACGAATGACGCAGTTCAACGTGTAGCCGGGAACCAACTTTTGTTCGTTTGCGTACTTACAGTAGTCCTCGAGGGCGGCTCCGTACGGAGCGCCCACGTCCGAGGTTGGCCCGGTGATAGCTCCGGACCAGACCAGGCTCACGGTCTTTTGGGCCTGGGCCATTCCCAGGACCGCGATTAACGCTAAAAGCCAGATCCGTTTCATGTCTTTCCTCCCCTATTGCAACCGCATGCGCGGAGTTGCCAAAGCCTTGCGTGTGAATTACGGAAACAACCATGTTCCTTCGGGAAGCAAGTGCAGCAGGCGTTCGCCATGGGTATCTCCGCTAGTACTTGAACGGCCAGGTGCGGAAGTAGCTTCGTATCAGACGCCACCAATTGTAAAGCCCCCGGGGTTCAAACATCAGGAACAGCACGATCACAAGCCCAAATGTGAGCGGCTTAAGCGCGGAAGCAATGTCCACGCCGGAAGTGTTAAAGCCGAGCGAACGAATAAAATTTGAGAGTGTCTCCATGTTGAGATCGAGCAGCTGCATAAACGCCGGCCCCAGAAAGCTGCCCACCAAGGTACCAAGGCCGCCCACAATAGCCATGGCCAGAAACTTGACCGAGCTTGCCAGCATGAAGTCTTCGATCACCACCGCGCGAGCCAGATAAGCATAGATTCCCCCGGCAATCCCCGCATAAAAAGCCCCCAGAGCAAAAGCCATCAGCTTGGTACGCCCGGGGTCCATACCCATAGCGTCCGCGGCGCGGTCATTGTCGCGTACAGCAATCAGCGCGCGGCCATAGCGCGTCCTGAGCAGGTTGCGCCAGGCCACCGCCAGGATCACCAGAAAGACCAGAATGACGTAGTACCAGAAGTGGTAGTGGTTTCTAAAACCCACCGCATAGCCCAGAAAGCTGCCCGTGGGAACCTCCACCGCTCCGCCTTGCTTGAGCAAGGGTGCATGGCCCACAGTCCAGACAAAGATCTCTTGGAACGCCAGGGTGGCAAGCGCTAGGTACAGGTGCTTCACCCTAAGGCTGGGGATGCCAACCACAGCACCAACTCCCGCCGCCACCAGGCCCCCAAGGGGTATGGCCAGCAGAAAAGGAAGGTTGGGTGCCAGCAATGCGGCCGTGTAAGCCCCCACCCCCATGAAGGCCGCCTGGCCAATGTTGATGAGCCCAGCGTATCCGGTGGTAATGTTCAAGCCCAGTACGGCGATGCCATATACCAAGATGAGATCCAGAACATAGACGTTGCTACGCGACAAAAATTGTGGCAGAGCCAGCAGCCCAAGGAGTAACACCGCCAAGGAAACCACCTCGCGGTAGCTGGCAAAAATGGTGGTGTCTTGCTGGTAGTTGGTGCGGTAGTTTCCGGTCTGCGCCCAAAGGTTACGCATCGCTGGCCTCACCTCCCGTGTGGATCTTCGGCATTCCATAGCATGGCGGGATTAAAACAGCTCCATTCGAGACTAGGACAAAACAAGCTTTGCTCATACCCGCTCAATCTCCTCGGTTCCAAAAAGCCCATGTGGCTTGAACCAGAGCACCACCAGCAGGATGACGAAAGGAAACACATAAGAGGTGCCCCCGCCAGGGACCAAAGCATCCAGGTATCCTTCCGCCAGCTTTTCCAAGACGCCAATCAGCAGGCCGCCCACTACTGCACCGGAAATGGAGTCCAGGCCACCCAGGATAACCGCTGGAAATACCTTGAGGCCGATACTGGTAAGGGCGCCCAGGTTAAGGCCGGCGATGGTGCCCACCACCAGGCCCGAAGCCGCCGCCGTAAGCCCAGCGGCAGCCCAGGCGAGCGCAAACATTTTTTCTACCGAAACACCCAAGCTCAGGGATGCCATCTGGTCGTCCGCCACCGCGCGCATGGCGATGCCTAGGGTAGAACGTTGGAAAAAGAGGCTAAAGAGGACCAGGAACAGGACTGTGAAAGCCACCGCCAAAAGCTGCGCGTAGTCGAGCTGTAAGCCCAAGAGGTTAACCCCGCCCTGGGGCAAGAACTTCGGGAAAGTGTAGTTGCTGGCGCCAAAGGGCGTCAGGTGCATAAGGCCATCAAGCACCGACGCCAGGCCAATGGTCACCATAATGACCGAAATAATGGGCTGGCCGACCAGCTTTTTCAGGAAAATTCGCTCGGTAAGGAAGCCCAGGAAAGCTGTGAGCACTAGAGCCAGGAACGCGGAGACCACAAAGGGAAGCTTGGGGCCGGTGGCAAAGAAATAGGCGCTGAACGCGCCGATAGCGATGTACTGTCCGTGGGCGAAGTTGATGACACGGCTGGCCTTGTAGATGAGTACAAACCCCAAAGCGGCGAGCGCGTAAATGGAGCCCACCACAATTCCAGAGATAACCAACTGAAGAAAATACTGCATCCCTCACCTGCCTAAGACCGCTTCTTGGAGGACCTCGAGGACCGCCACCTCGGTCTCCACGTGCTGAACGGAACCGTCCTGGTACTTGAAGTCGGTTTCTACTTTCACCTTCTTTGAACCGTCGTATAGCGCGTTCACGATGGGCTGGTACCGCCGCATCACAAAAGCGCGCCGCACTTTGCCGGTCCGGGTCAGTTCGTCATCGTCGGCGTCAAGCAACTTGTAGAGGAGTACCATGCGCCTTATCCGCAGGCTTTCACAGTCCTGTTCCTGGTCCTC
>JAMCQK010000030.1 GCA_023382135.1 Deinococcus sp. | reverse complement strand
TGCCAGCAGGCCGCCCACCAGGTTGCGCGCCCCGAAGAAGGCGGCCCGCTTTTGTTGCGGAACGGTTTTGGAGACCGTCTCCCAGAAGGGCAGGCTGGAAAAGCCTGTCACCAAGCCGTTTATTCCCAGGCCCAGCAAAAAGAAAAAAAGCAGTAAGCCGGGTCTGTCGCCAAATACAAACGCCGAGAGCGCGATCAGCGCCAGGCTTGCCACCCGGAGCGCCGCCACCCTTCGGTAGAGCACCACTTTTACCGGCAGCTTGGCGACATAGGGAGCCAAAAAGGCCTGGGGAATCATGGAGCCCGCCTGCAGCAAGGCGGGCAGAAGACCGATCACCGCATTCGCCACGCCCAGCTTGGCGGCGAAACTGGCGAGCACAATGCTAGGGTTGAAAAAGGCGTCGCCAATAAACACCAACCAGCCGTTCAGCACCCCAACGCGGTAGTTGTGGTCTTTGAGATCAACCAGCTTGAAGAGCGATTTCACCATATAAACGCCGGAGGGGCTTAGTCTCTAGTGCGGGCCTTTTCCCGGCCCGGTGACAGAATGCCGGTACTCCTTATTCCCACGCTAGGCCCGTTACACATCCTCCACCCACGGTACAACGCGGTGACGGTTTTGGAGCTGGCAAAAGCCTTCCGGCCCCAAGCGTTGCTGCTGGCATCATATGGGGCAGAGGACCTCGAGGCCTCTACTTGGCGCAACCACAACGAGCTGTCGTTGTTCCAGCTGCTGCCCTGGGCCGAACAGTCCGGTGTCGCGGTGACAGCCCTAGATAATTTATCGGGCCAGAGGCGCCAGGCCGAGGAGTTCCGTGAGGCGCTCTCGCTCTACCCGCGCGGCAAAGAGATACTGGCGGGAATTGCAGTCCTCGACCAGAACCTGCGGACACTCTTGACCAGCCCCATCACGCCGGAAAGCTGGTCGAATACAGGTTTTCTGCAAGGGCTGAAAGACTACCTGGAGGGGTATAAAAAGACCTTTGGCGAGGGGCCTGCGACCGGTTTCAGGCAAGAGCGGATGGAAAGTGTGGCACGCCGCATTCGTGAGACGCATACTTCTGCTCACCCGGAAAAAGCGCAGAGCAACATTGCGGTCCTGGTGGACGCGCTCGACTACCCCTACCTGCTCGGCCTTTTGCCAGAATCCCAGGCTCCGGCTGCTCGCCAGCCAAGCGAAGAAGAACGCCAGCGGGCCATTTTGGACCGCGCTTGGCGCCTGCAAGAAGAAGATGACTGGGCGGCGCTGCTCTCGCAGTTACAAGAGGTCCCCGGGCCCGAGGCCAGCTATCTGGCTTCCCAGGTTTACTTGGCCGCCGGCCAAGTGGAGGATGCGTTTAACCTTATGGAAGCACTGGTTCACAGTAACTTTCAACAGCCGGCATATCTCCCCGGCTATGTGCTTTCGCGTTACGGACAGCTTGCCGACATGCAGGGAAAAAGAGACACCGCGCTCAAGGCTTACCGGGCCACCTTGGCGCTCTCATGGGCGCCTCCCGAAGCCAGAGAGGCCGCGCTCGCGGGCACACGCTCACCCTTTTGGCTGCCGGGGCCTGACAAAGGTGATCACCCTGCGCAGTAACGGATGCGACGGTACAATCTCAACTACCGGACGCGGGAAACCGGGCCAAGTGTTTTTCAACCAGCCAATGTTTCGCCGGGTATTCGTCATTTTTCTGCTCTTGGGCCAGGCCTGGGCCAGCCCGGCTTCCGACCTGCTCAATCAGGCCATCCAGCTTTTACAGCAACAGTACGGAGGCTTCTCGCGGGTCTCCGTAGTGGAACTGGCCGAGAAGTACCAAAAAGAACTGGAAGCCGTCTGCGCCAACGATGCCAACTGCCCTTACTCGAAAGCTGCGCCCTTGGTTCGCCAACTGGTAGGGGCCTTGGGCGACGAGCATACCAACTACTACTCCCCGGAAGACTTTGACCTTTTACAGCGCCAACTTACCGGTGCGCCCGGCACCAAGCCCCAGCTTGGAATTGTGACCCAGGTGGTCCCTGGCCTCGAGGGCTTACTGGTGATCGAAGCCTACCCTGGGACTCCGGCGCAAGAAGCGGGGCTAAAGCGAGGGGACCGGCTGCTGGCCGTAAATGGAGCGCCTTTTCCCGCGCCCGCCGCCGCGCGCCAGCAATGGCTAATAGACCAGGTACAGAGCGGGCAAGAGCTCAAACTGCTGGTGTGGCGCAAGCAAGCAGAGTTTGAAATTTCCCTCAAGGGGCGCATCTTGCCGCAAGAGCGGCCACCCTCGCTTTCGCTCAGGGAAGACGGCGTGGCGGTGCTTCGGATCCCCAGTTTCACACCGGTTCTTCGAGTCGGCCAGGAGGTTCACAACCTAGTGCGCGAGGCCAGGCTGCTTTCCGCCAGAGCAATGGTGGTGGACCTTCGCGATAACCCCGGCGGGGTCCTTTCCGAGTGCATGGCGGCGGCGGGGGCCTTTGTGCCTAATATCTACCGCGCCATGATAAGCGGCCCGATGTACCCGCCGTACGAGCTTTACTACCGAGAGGGAACCCTTTACGCCAACATTGGCATCCTCTCTGGCGTCAGGCTTTATTCTGTCCAGCCGGCATTTTGGCAGGGGAAGGTGGCGGTGCTGGTCAACGCATCCACCGCTTCCTGTGCTGAATACTTTGCACTCGACCTGTTGGAGTCACGAACCGCCCTGGTAGTGGGTGAGCCCACCCGCGGCCTGGCCAACACTGCCAGCGCCTTTTCGGCGCTAATGGACGGCTCGGGGTTGCAGATAACCACCAGTCGTGCTTTGCGCAGCGACGGCAGCGCTTATCCGGAGCGCATCACGCCGGAGATTCCTGCGGCCGATGATCTGCTTGCGCTAGCCACCAGAGGCTACGACGCCATGCTGGAAGAGGCTGTCTTTCAGCTATTCGAAGGGCGCTAAGCATCTCCAGTCTAAGTTTGCCGAAAGGCTGAAAAGCCGTGCCATGTTCCTTACTCCCTCTGGCCGGGTGAGTGTGACCCTTTGGTCAAGCTCACCATGGAGATGCTTAGCTACAGGCCTTCCACCGGGTCTTTTTCCAGCTTCTTAAAAGCTTGGCGCACAACGTCGGGGACTCGCGCCGGTTTTTCGGCCTCCAGCCAGACCACCACCACCTCGGATTTGGCGGCCAGCTCCCCCTTGGCTAAAAGCTGGTGGCCCATGCGGAAGCTCTTGTCTCCCACCCTGAGAACGCGGGAGTTAATGCGCACCGGTTCATCGAGATGAACCGGGCGGACAAAATCCACCTCGACGCGCGCCACCACATAACTGGAGCGGACGGCCTCGCCCAGCCCGTGAGGGCTAGTTGTTTCTAGGCCCAGCGACTGGAAGTACTTGACGCGCGCCAGCTCGAAATACGAGAGATACACCGCGTTGTTGACATGGCCCAGCGGGTCTAGGTCACGGAAGCGGACCTGGATATCGAGTGTTACCGGGTAATAGCTCACCCGCCGAGTGTAAACCAACTACAGCACCGGCCTCCAGGGGTGAAAACCCCCGGCGCCACCAGGTTTATACTCGCGCTATGAGCCAGACGAGCGAACTTCCCCGCTGGGATCTGGAGCCGCTTTTCCCCAGCCTCGATTCGAAAGAGTTCAACGATGCCTGGAGCGGCCTTAGCCAGAGGCTCGACTGCCTCGAGGCCCTTTTTGTAAAGCACCAGGTGGGCCAGAGAGCATTCCAGGAGAGCGATAAGGCCGCTTTCAACGAGATCGTCTCCGCCATCAACCAGTTCTACGAAGCCTGGACCCCCATATCCGCATTCATCTACGCTCACGTCACCACCGACTCCGCCAATACGCTGGCGCAGGCCAAGCTTTCCGAGATGGACCAGTTACAACTACGCTACCAGAAGCTCAAGCCGCGTCTGACGCCTTGGCTCGCCGGGCTGGACACCGACAGGGTTCAAGCGGGGCGCTACCAAATCCTGATTGACGAGGCCAAGGTGCAAGCTGCCCACATGATGAGCGAGGCGGAAGAGGTGCTGGCCGCCGAGCTTGCGCTCTCGGGCGGGACCGCCTTTGCCAGGCTCCACAGCAACCTTTCGAGCCAGATCAGCGCTTTGGTAAATGGCGAAGAGCTGCCCATGGCCGCCGTTCGCAACCTGGCCTTCAGCCCGGATGAAAGCGTGCGTAAAGCGGCCTATCAGGCGGAACTTGGGGCCTGGAAAGCCAACGAAGTGGCGCTGGCCGCCGCGCTCAACGGCTGGAAGGGACAGCAGTGCACCCTGAACCGCAAGCGGGGTTGGAGCAACGACCTAGAGCCCACGCTGCACGCCAACCGGATTACCGAGCAGTCCCTCGAGGCCATGATTTCCGCCATGAAGCAGAGCCTTCCCGCCTGGCGCCGGTATTTTCTGGCCAAGGCCAAAGCTTTGGGAAAACCAAAGCTTGACTGGTGGGACTTGTTTGCTCCCCTTTCCGGCTCTACGCAGGGCTGGTCGTGGCTGGAAGCCCGTAAGTTCATAGCGGAAAAACTGGCTACTTTCTCCCAGTCCAATGGCGGCCTGGCCGAACGCGCTTTTGCCGAGCGCTGGATTGATGCCGAGCCGCGCAAAGGAAAAGTGGGCGGGGCCTACTGCATGCCGGTTGGAAAAGGACAGAGCCTCATCCTCTCGAATTACCAGCCGACCTTTGACGCGGTATCCACGTTGGCGCACGAACTCGGACACGCCTATCACAACCTTCAGCTTGCCCGGGTGCCAGCCATTTTGCGAGACCTGCCTATGACCCTGGCTGAGACCGCTTCCATCATGAACCAGACCATCGTTGTGCAAGCAGCGCTGGAAGAGCTTCCGGAGAACGAACGCCTGGTGGTCCTCGAGGCCGACCTGCAAGACACTGCCCAGGTGATTGTGGACATCTACTCGCGCTTCTTGTTCGAACAAACAGTCTTTGCCAAGCGCAAAGAGCGCGAGCTCTCGCCGGAAGAGTTTAGAGACTTCATGTTGGAAGCCCAGAAGGAAGCTTACGGTGACGCCCTCGCCAGCTACCATCCCTACATGTGGGCGGTGAAGGGGCATTACTACGGCATTGACTTTTATAACTACCCCTATGCGTTTGGCCTGCTTTTTTCTCTTGCCCTGTATCAGCAATACCAGCAGCAGGGCGCGGCTTTTGTGGAGCGCTACGATGATCTGCTTTCGGCGGTGGGCACCTACCCCGCCAAGGAGCTGGCGGCGCGGTTTGGCTTCGACCTCGAGGCCCGCGCTTTTTGGGACTTGGGCATAGGGGTGCTAACAGAGCGCATAGCCAGGTTCGAAAGGTTGGTTGGATAAAACCCGGCAGGAGCCTTACCGCCCTGGTGCCAGCCCAGGGCGGAGGACGCCCAGTTTCACTACTTCCAGCTATTCAGAATACATCTGATTTGAAGCCAGTATCAACTAAATTCTTATAGTTTGGTAAATAATATGTGTTATTTAGCAATTAATGCTTGACAAAATGATAATATATAGTTTACAATTCCTAATCGGGAGGTAGAGGTATGTATCGTGAGTCGGACTGGCTTGTTCAGGACTATCTGGTCAAGTCTCACCTCGAGACTTTGCGCCACGAGGCTCTGATGGCGCGCCTGCTGCCCAAGAACTCACTCCGCCGCCAAGCTGCACTGCTCCTCCGCCGTCTTGCCCAGATTTTGGAAACGGAAACCACGCCCCTACCCTCTGACACCTTTTGGCGTGCGGCCTGAGTGGAGGACCCATGAACGAACGAGAACGAATCGAAGCTTTGCTGAACGAGGGGAAAATCAACCAGGAAGAAGCCGGCATTTTGTTTGAAGCCTTGCGCGACCTGGAAGATAGTGAGCCCGGCCAAGATGAGCCAGCGCAGAAGAGAGGCGAAGGCGCCCCAGCTTCCGGGTCGCGGCCAGCGACACCGGCTGAACTGGCATGGGTAAAGGTGGGCGCCAAGTTTGGCACCCTAGAGGTCTCGGTAGACCCTATGTTGAACGAGCCGGCGATAGAAGGCGAGGCTAAAGTCGAGCGCAAAGGTAAAGACTACGAGATTCAGGCCAAGACCATAACGCAACGCTGGCCGCTGGGATTCATAGTTGGCGGAAACTCGCCCACGGTCAGCGTAAAACTGCCCAGTGGGTATGGCCTCGAGGTCGACGCCAAGGCGGGTACGGTCATTGCCCGGGGTGTTCCATACCTGCGCGGGGAGGTCAAGGCGGGCACCGTGGTTGCCCGCGATATAGGCGGAATTGACATGGAGATTAAAGCAGGAACCCTGGATGCCACCTTGAACCTGGCCCAGGGGCAGCACCGCGTCTTCATGAAGGCGGGTACCGCTAATGTGCGCATGCTTCCGGGCTCCGACTACCGTATAAAAGGCGAGGTCTTGATGGGCAGCTTGCGGGGTGTGGGTAAACATAGCTTTGAGACGGGAGATCCCTTGCGTCAGACCTTCAACGTCTTGGAAGGGCAGGGGAAGGCCGATCTTCGGATTGATGTGAAGATGGGCAGCCTGTTCTTGGAGACCTGAGGCGGGCACCATGACGGACAAACAGAAAATTCTTGACATGCTTAGAGGGGGCCAGCTCTCGGTGCAGGAGTCGCTCAACCTGCTCGAGGCCTTGGAGTTCCCCAAATCGGGAGCGCCACCTTCTCCTCCCCGGCCCCCCGCCGGCATCGCCAAAATGCTCCGCATCACCGTGGACGGCAAGGATGTGAAGGTAAAAGTGAATGTCCCGGTTTCCCTGGCGAAGTTCGCCTTCAAATTTGTTCCGCTGGAAGCGCGCGAGGAGCTCGAGGAACAGGGCATCGACATTGCGGAAATTCTCGACCAACTCAAGGGCGAACTTCCCGAAGGCCGGCTGGTGGACGTAGAGGTGAGCGACGCATCCAAATTTGGCGACGATGGAAAGCTCTCCGGCCCTATGCGCGTGGTGATTGAAGTTGTCTAGGCCTTGCCTTGTGCCGCCATCTTTCGTGTTTTCGGTCCGCGATACCGCAAAGGCTGCTTGGCGCACGGCGGAGCCTCCGATACAGGCATTGATCCGCGTACTTGAGCAGGTTAGCCCAAGAATTCTTTACCTTTGGGCGTGGGTGCCCATACCTCGAAGCGAAAGACGGCTCTGGCCTTTTATCCGGGGGATCCCGGTATTGCTGGTTTTTCCCACACTGGCGTTGGAGGGTCTGTGTTTCATCGTTTTGTGGTGGATGAAAAGGCCCTGGCGGCCAAGGCCGGAGAAGGCAGGGGAGCCCAAGGCTAGTTGTTTCCAGGCCGCTCTTCTCGCCCTTGGCACCTTGCGAAGACAAGGCCGGTTTGTACTCCTAAACCTGGAAATCAAGGAGGCAAGCATATTCTCGAGCGGTTCACGCGTTTCGGGCGCTATCAAGCTCAGACTGGGCCAGTGGTAAGGAGCCTGTATGAAACATCCAATTCAAAACCGAAACTTCCGCTGGTTATTCACCAGCCGCATTTTTAACAGCCTAGTATTTGGTTTTACCGAAGTGCCCCTGATGTGGTGGGTTTACCAGGAAACCGGCCAGGCTTCGTTGGTTGCCGCCACCGCGCTGATTGGCGCCATCGGCGCCCTGCTTGCGGCCCCGCTGGGCGGGGTGTTAGCGGACAAGGGCAGCAAGAAGAACGTCATAATCCTTAACCTGGCTGTGGATGTGGTCATTATGGCGTTGCTGATTGGCGCCGTATTGGGCGGGGCGCTCAAACTCTGGGGGGTGTATCTGTTTGTGGCGCTTTCGGCGCTTTTCGGCAACCTTAGTGGCCCGGCCATGGGCGCTTTGGTCCCGTTGGTGCTTGAACGCCCCCAGTACCAAAGAGGCAACGCGCTCACCAGCCTTGCCAGCATGCTGGGCTTGGCAGTTTCATTTGCGCTTGCGGGCACGGTGACCGGGGCGCTGGGCGTGGCCCCGGCGCTGGCCTTCGGCATCGGCTTTGTGCTACTGGCTTGGCTGGCAATCAGCTTCGTGAAGGAGCCCAAGGTTCAAGAGGAGGCAAGGGATACTCAGGAGCCCCCTTCCACGTCCACGTGGTTGTCCATGGGCGAAGGCTTTAGCTTCGTCTGGAAAACCCCGGTACTCTTCTGGCTTATCGCCGTGGCCATGTTGCTCAATCTGATACTGGCGCCCTTGGGGGCGCTGTTGGCTCCCTACGCCAAGCTGCTGGGGGGGACCGCCAAAGATTACGGGCTGCTTTCCTCCGGTATCTTTACGGGCCAACTGATCGGGCTTTCCCTGCAGAACTTTGTCAAGGTGAAAAAACCCCTTCCGGCTTTGCTTGCTGGTACCTGGGCGCTGGCGCTCTCTGTGGGCCTTCTCGCGCAAGCGCCTACAGTCTGGGTGGCAGTTTTCTTGCTGGCAATGTTTGGCGTGGCGGCTTCATTTATGAATGTCCAGGCCATGACCCTGATCCAACTTGCCGTTCCGCATGAAAAGATGGGCCGGGTGTTTGGCGTGGTGCAGGGACTTAACATGGGGGTACAGCCTCTGGGGCTTGCGGCTGCCTCTTTATTCGCAGACACTCTGGGGCCACGGGGAATATTCCTGATTGTGGGTATCCTGATGTTTATCGCGGGTTTTGCCTTCTTGCAAGGCCCGGTGCGCGCAGCTCTGGCCAGGCCCGCCACAGCAGGAGGAGACCGATGAAAATCTATCCCATGCCCACCCAGTGCCCCGCCTGCCAACATTCTTTACATGTCGCGGCCATGTCGTGCCCAGAGTGCGGCACCAGGGTGGAAGGCGAGTTCAGCGCCAATGAGTTTGCCTTGCTTCCAGCGGAGCACCTGGAGTTCCTGCGTCTTTACATCAAGGTGCGCGGCAACTTGAAAGAAGTGGAGCGGGTGCTGGGGGTCTCGTATCCCACGGTGCGGGCCAAGATGGACGCCATGCTCAAGACGCTTGGCTACGAGGTGCAAGAAGACCCCGCCGAAGAAGAGCGCCAGATGGTTCTTTCGCAGCTGGAGCGGGGCGAAATTACGCCAGCTGAGGCGACGGAGCGGCTGCGTGCTTTAAGGAAACGCTGAATATCGAGCCTTTTCCTGGCTCACTCTCGGCCCAGATTTTTCCGCCGTGGGCCAAGATG
>JAMCQK010000016.1 GCA_023382135.1 Deinococcus sp. | reverse complement strand
GGAAGGCAAGGAGCCGGGCCAGGGCATCGGCTACCTGGAAGATGGCACCATGGTGGTGGTGGACGACGGCATCAACTTTCGTGGCCAGGAAATTCCGGTAATCATCACCCAAGCCATTCAAACACAAGTAGGCAGGCTCCTCTTCGGCAAGCCCGATCGCATACCAGGAAGCTAGACAAAACGGCCCTGTATGCGCCTGTCTCCGGGCAGGCCGTGTTTACCGGTTTTTCCCAACACCCGCGTTCACATTACAGATCGGCCTAAACACCGTAGTATCCGGTTGACCGACCACGGCGAGTTATTCCGCGTCCAGCAGCGCACGGGCGGATGTAATAAACCATCTCTTGGCATTGATGTGGTCTGGCTTATTGGCAACAAAGGCACCGTATAATGCTGGGCGGCTGCGGCACGCTCTGCAGGTGATTGCCGCGAGGTTCCAACCCATCTGGAGGTGCACACGCAGTGAACTTACATGAATACCAGGCAAAAGATCTGCTGGCGCGTTTTGGGGTTCCGGTGCCCCCCGGCAAAGTGGCTTACACGCCGGACGAGGCCAAACGTATCGCCGAAGAGTACGGAAAGATGGTGGTTATCAAGGCCCAGGTTCATGTAGGAGGGCGCGGCAAGGCCGGCGGAGTCAAGCTGGCGAACACCCCCGCCGAAGCTTTTGACAAAACCCAGGCCATCTTGGGCTTGAATATCAAAGGCTTGATTGTCAAGAAAGTCTTGGTGGCCCAAGCAGTGGACATCGCCAAGGAGTATTACGCGGGCATGATTTTAGACCGCTCTTCGCAGCGCGTGGTGCTGATGCTTTCAAAGGAAGGCGGCGTGGATATTGAGGAAGTAGCCGCTACTAATCCGGATGCCATTATCAAGCACTTCATCGATCCGCACAAAGGGTTGCGGGCGTTCGAGGCACGGGAACTGGTGAAGAGAGCGGGCCTCGAGGGCAACCTCAATAAGTTGGCGCAAATACTCGTTCAACTGTACAACGCCTACGTGGGGATTGACGCTTCCACTGCCGAAATCAATCCGCTGGTGATCACGACCGATGGCCAGGTGATTGCCGCCGACGCCAAAATTGTACTCGACGACAACGCGCTGTTCCGCCACCCAGACCTTGCCCAGCTGCGCGAGGTGGAAGCCGAACACCCGCTGGAAGTTGAAGCGTCGAATTACGGTTTCGCTTATGTGAAGTTGGACGGCCAAGTCGGCGTGATCGGAAACGGCGCGGGACTGGTGATGTACACGCTCGATCTGGTGAACCGCGTGGGTGGCAAACCGGCAAATTTCTTGGACATTGGCGGTGGCGCTAAAGCCGAGGTGGTTTTCAACGCGTTGAAAGTGGTGCTCAAAGACCCCGACGTAAAAGGGGTTTTTATCAATATCTTTGGCGGCATCACCCGTGCTGACGAGGTGGCCAAAGGGGTGATCCGCGCTTTGGAAGAAGGCATCTTGACCAAGCCGGTTGCCATGCGCGTGGCGGGTACGGCGGAAGAAGAGGCCAAGAGGCTCTTGGAAGGCAAGCCCATTTACATGTACCCGGCTTCGGTAGAAGCCGCCAAAGCTATTGCGGGCATGGTAGGAGGCGGTAAACAGTGAGCATCTTGATCAACAAAGACTCCAAGGTGCTGGTACAAGGTATCACTGGCCGCGAGGGCGCCTTTCACGCCGAGCAGATGATCAAGTACGGCACCAAGGTGGTTGCGGGCGTTACTCCGGGCAAAGGCGGCACCCAAGCGCTGGCTGTTCCGGTTTACGACTCGGTAAAAGAAGCAGCGAGCAAGCACAAAATTGACGCTTCCATCATCTTCGTGCCCGCACCTGCCGCCGCGGATGCCGCCCTCGAGGCCGCCCACGCCGGGGTTCCTCTGGTGGTGCTCATCACCGAGGGTATCCCCACCATGGACATGGTAAAAGCAGTCAAGGAGATCAAAGAGTTGGGCGTACGGCTGATTGGCGGGAACTGCCCCGGCCTGATCACCGCCGAAGAATGCAAGCTGGGAATTATGCCCGGCCACGTGTTCAAACGCGGCAAAGTGGGGATGATCTCCCGCTCCGGAACTTTGACCTACGAATCCGCAGCCGCTTTGTCTGACGCAGGTATCGGGGTGACTACGGTTGTGGGCATCGGCGGCGACCCGATTATCGGCACCACGTTCAAAGATCTGCTGCCACTGTTCAACGACGACCCGGAAACCAAAGCCGTGGTGCTCTGCGGCGAGATTGGCGGTTCCGACGAGGAAGACGCGGCGGCCTACATCAAAACCCACATGAAAAAGCCGGTAGTGGCCTTCATCGGTGGACGCAGCGCACCCAAGGGCAAGCGCATGGGCCATGCGGGCGCGATTATTTCCGGCAACGTGGGCACACCGGAAAGCAAGTTGGCGGCCTTTGCCGTTGCCGGTGTACCGGTGGCGGATACCATCAACCAGATTGTGGATTTAGTCAAGGCAAAGTTAAGTTAAACCTTCCTCAACCTGTGGCGGCGCGATGAATCGCGCCGTTTGCTTTTAATGGTCACAAGAAGTGTAACGAAGGGTTCTTTCCCTGGATCCGGCTCGGGATTTTTCGCTTCGTTCAGAATGGCGGTCCTAAGCGTAACGAGCGCGGAGATCTGCCGCCTTCATCGCCAGAGCTTTTAGCCCCGGCGGTTGACTGTCGAGTATAAATTTGCGCCCGGTCAGATACGGCAATACCAGCTCAGATGCCAGATTTCCCACCAGGTCATCACCGGCAAAAGGGCAGCCGCCAACCCCGCCTAATGCTCCTTCAAGCCAGCTGACTCCCGCCGACAACACGGCCTCAACTTTTTCAATGGCTGATTCAGGCCTCGAGTGCAGGTGGGCGCCAATATTTTCCGGACCAAAAGCTTTGACCACGGCCTCTAGGGTCTTCCCTATCGTTTCAGCAGTGGCCACTCCGTAGGTATCGGCAAGGGCAATCTCACGCACACCCATCTCGCGAAGACGCCCGACAAACTCGACTGGCAACTCGGGATTCCACCGGTCTTGGTACGGGTTGCCAAAAGCCATCGATAGATGCACAACAAACCTAAGCTTGCCCGCGCACATCCGAATCATCTCTCCAACTTGTGGCCACGAATCATTAATCGACCGGTTGATGTTCTTCTGCTGAAAGGTCTCAGAAACCGAAAATGGATAACCGACCGCCGTCAGGTTGCGAGCATTCAAAGCTCTTTCCAGGCCTCTTTCGTTGGCAATAATAGCGAGGTACTGGCGTCCTTCCGGCGGCGGTAATAGCGCCAAAACCTCTTCCGCATCCGCGTGTTGAGGAACCCACTTGGGTGAGACAAAACTGGTAAGGTCAAGGTGCGTGAACCCGGCGTTCAGCAGACTCTTCAGGAAGGCCACTTTTTCCTGGGTGGGAATGAACTTGGAAAACCCTTGCCAGGAATCTCGCGGACATTCCACCCATCGCATGGCTAGCGCTCCCGGCTTTGGCGGCAGAGCATCAGGATCTGCCCTTGGTGCTCTGCCTCGTGGCGAATCAGGTGGTAAAGCGCCCACTCAGGGCTAACGTCGCGGTCGGGATAGCTCCGAACCCGGCGAAACTCGCCCAGATTCATGGGCTTGTAAACCTGCAGCAAGAGGCCGCGCACGTAGTCAAGGCGGGAAAAATGAACTTCCAGGGTCTCCCCAAATACCGCGACCAGCTTGCGCTCTGCGTCGTATACCTGGTACGGAAAACGCTCCATGGCTCCGGGTGGAAGCTCCTGCCCGAGCACATCGGCAAAGAGCCAGTCCAGTTCGACCGCCCCAATGTGATACAAGAGCGTCCCGGCGCTATTCCCCCCGCGTTTGTCGTCAAGAATAGCTTGAGAAATGCTCTCCACCGCCCGCTTGGTCCGTTTACGCACATCCTCCAAAGCCCAAAGCCAGCGCCCAATCTCCGGTTCACAGTGGGCCAGACCTTGGTTGACCAGTTGTCGCCTCACACTCATACCTGAAACACACCCACCTTCAGCTCTTCCCGGTCCGGATTAAGCGCGCACGCCTCCAGCGCGCGTATCAAGCGTTCCCGCGTTTGGTGTGGATAGATAATCTCGTCCACCCATAGCCTGCCGGCGGCGTAACGTGGGTCCAGTGTTTCCTCATAGCGGCCTTTGATGCGGTCGTAAAGTTCTTTCTGGTCTTCGGCGGTGGGCACTTTGCCGTCGCGTTCAAGTTTGGATATTTCAATCTCTAAAAGCGTCTTGGCTGCAGATGCCCCGCTCATCACCGCGTACTTGGCGGAAGGCCAGGCGTAGATAAAACGCGGCGCATAGGCCTTGCCTGCCATGGCGTAATTGCCGGCACCAAACGAACCGCCAATGATTAACGTGATTTTTGGAACCACCGAGTTGGAGACAGCGTTCACCAGTTTGGCTCCCCGCCGGATAATGCCGTGCTGCTCGGAGTCTTTGCCCACCATGAAGCCGGTGACATCCTGCAAAAACAGCAGCGGGATAAAGCGCTGGTTGACGTCCAAGATAAAGCGTGCGGCTTTATCGGCGGCCTCGGCGTAAATAACGCCGCCAACTTCGATTTTCCCTTTTTTCTTGATAATGGCCCGCTGGTTCGCTACGATTCCAACCGGGAAACCGCCCAACCGGGCATAGCCGCAGACAATGGTCTCACCGTAACCGGCCTTGTACTCGCGAAATTCCGAGGCGTCCACCAGGCGGGAGATGACCTCGCGGATTTCGTACGGCCTCGAGGCCTCCGTGCTCACCAGCCCGTATAGATCTTGCGCATCGAAGAGAGGTTCCTTCGCCTCAACTCTTTCCTTGGCCCATGGCGCAACTTCGGGTGCGGCATACATCGCTGCCAACTCCCGAAGGCGTTTGATTGCCCCCTCGTCATCCGGCTCGAAGTAGTCCACCGTTCCCGAAACCTCCGCATGCATCCTGGCACCGCCAAGCTCTTCGGATGAAACTTCTTGGCCGATAGCGGCTTTCACAAGCGCGGGCCCAGCTAGATACAGGCCTGAACCTTCGGTCATCACCAGCGAGTCGGTCATGGCAGGGAGGTAAGCGCCGCCCGCCACGCAGTTGCCCATAATGGCGGAGATCTGGGGTATCCCGAGCGCCGACATGCGGGCGTTCAAATAAAAGATTCGCCCAAAATCGTCTTGGTCCGGGAAAACTTCGTCCTGTAACGGGAGAAACACGCCCGCCGAGTCCACCAGATACACAGTCGGGATGCGGTTTTCCAAGGCGATTGTCTGAGCACGAATGACCTTCTTTGCGGTAATAGGAAAAAATGCTCCCGCCTTAACAGTGGCATCGTTGGCGATAATCATCCACTCGCGCTGGGCAATTTTCCCGATGCCGGTGACGGTACCGGCCGACGGCGCGCCGCCCCACTCCGGGTACATTTCCCAGCCCGCGTAGACAAAGAGCTCGTCGAACTGGGTTCCCGGGTCAATCAGCGCGGAAATCCGCTCCCTCGCGGTGAGCCGGTTCTTGGCGTGTTGGCGTTCGATGGCTTTGGGCCCGCCCCCCTGGCGCTGTTTTTCCAGCGAGGCATTGAAGTCGGTAATCAGTATCACCCAGGCGTCTTTGTTGGCTTTAAAGTTGGAGGGCTCCCCTTCGTCAGAGCCAGGGCGGCTGGGAATCATGGGTCAAGTCTACCGGTTCTGGGCCAGGATGATGCAAATGCGTTATCCGCTTTTCAGGCTTCGGCGCTGCCGCTGGGCCTCTTTGTCCACGCGCTCGTTCTCCTGGTGGCCAGCGTGGCCGCGTACCCAGCGCCAGTCGATCCGGTGCTCTTTAATTTCATCAAGCAGGAGTAGCCAAAGGTCCTGGTTCTTGACTGGCTCCTTGGAGTAGGTTTTCCATCCATTCTTTTGCCACTTTTCCAGCCAGCCCTCGGTAAAGGCTTTTCTCAGGTACTCGCTATCGGTGTGCAAAAAGACTTCGCAGGGCTCCTTGAGCGAGCGGAGGGCCTCGAGGGCTGCCCTCAACTCCATCCGGTTGTTTGTTGTCCCTGGCTCCGAACCCGAAAACATTTTTTCGGACGAACCCAACGCAGTAACACCGCCCAGCCCCCCCCGGCCTAGATGGTCCGCCGAGCCATCGGTAAACGCCTCCACCTTACGCATCTTTGCCAAGTTACCAAATTCTCGCCGGGTATGTTTTAAAATTGGCACCGGTGACGGAAGTGCTATGAAAGGCATTCACCACATTGTGGTCTTCTGCACCGATACCGGTGCGTCCAAAGCCTGGTACCAAAAAGCAGGCTTCAAATACTTGCGCGGTTATCAGGGGATGCACTGGTTGGACGCAGGCGGTTTTGAGGTAATGCTCCACCCTTCAAAGATCAAACCGAACGGCGCTTTGCCAAACATTCACATTTCGGTGGGTGATGTAAACGAACATTTCGAGAAAGTGAGAAAGGCAGGCCTCGAGCCAGTAGACCACCAAAGCCCAAACAGGGCCAAGTTGGAACAACCTGTCACCCGGCCCTGGGGTGACACAGAGTTTGAGTTAATTGATCCCGACGGCAATGTCTGGGTTTTTACCCAGGCTTGAGCACAAACCCGGTTTAGACCATCGGCTTTTGGCTTTCAGCGTCAGGTGTTCAGCCTTCTCCTCACTCCCACTCGATCGTCGCCGGTGGCTTGCTGGTAATGTCATAGACCACGCGGCCAATTTCCGGCACTTGCCGGGTGATCTTTCGGGCAACCTCGTCCAGAAACTCATGCGGCAGCCTGGCCCAGTCCGCGGTCATGCCGTCAACCGATGTCACAGCACGCAAAGCCAGCACGTAGCCATAGTGCCTTTCATCGCCGATCACGCCCACGCTCTGAAGCGGGGTAAGCACCGCTAGTGCTTGCCAAACCTGCGAGTATAAATCCCAGTCTTTGAGCAAGCTGGTAAAAATATCGTCCGCGCGGCGGAGGATATCAAGACGCTCCAGTGTCACTTCGCCTAAAATGCGGATGGAAAGGCCGGGGCCAGGAAAGGGGTGCCGCATGCGGATGTTTTCCGGCAGGCCCAAAAGCAGCGCGAGTTCGCGCACTTCGTCTTTGAACAGCATGCGGAAGGGTTCGAGAAGTTCAAATTGGAGGTCCGCGGGCAGGCCGCCCACGTTGTGGTGACTTTTGATGTTGGCGGCACCCTCGCCACCAGCGGATTCGATCACGTCCGGATACAACGTGCCCTGCGCCAACCAGCGGTAGCCTTGCGCGGATAATTTTCGCGCCTCGCGCTCGAAAACCCGGATGAACTCCCGGCCAACAATTTTTCGCTTTTGCTCAGGGTCGGAGACCCCTGAAAGCGCGGACAAAAATTCTCTGGATGCGTCCACCACCCGCAAATTTTCATCACCCATGGGACGCAGTGCGCTTTCCACTTCGGCCCGCTCGTTCAAGCGCAACAGCCCGTGGTCAACAAAAACTGCTGTCAGCTTGTCGCCAATGGCGCGCGAGAGCAGCAACGCAAGCGTGGAAGAATCTACTCCGCCGGAGACGGCAAGCAACACTCTGTCATTCCCAACCTTGGTGCGGATTTCGGCGATGAGGTTCTCCAGCGTGTGCCCCGGCGTCCAGTCGCGCGAAACTTGCGCCAACTCGAGAAAATTGTCGAGCACCTGCATTCCTTTGGGGCTGTGAACCACTTCCGGGTGAAACTGCACGCCAAACGTTTTGCCATCCGGCGAGGCGATGGCCGCAACCGGATTTTCTTGGCTGGCGGCTATTACTTTCCAGCCTTGGGGGAGCTGGGTGACGGCGTCCGAATGGCTCATCCACATCTGGAGCTCGCCCTCGAGGCCCCTGAACAAGGCACCCGAGTATTTCGACAAAACCGCCTTTCCATACTCGCGGCTACCCGCGCGTTCGACTTTTCCTCCATGGGCTTGCGCCAGGTACTGCATCCCATAGCAGACACCAAGCACGGGCAGACCCGATTCAACGACGCCGGAAGCAGGCTTGGGAGAGTTCGGATCAAATACCGATGCCGGCCCCCCCGACAAGATGATAGCCTCGGGGTTTTCCCGCTGGATGCGCTCCCAAGAGACCGTGCCCGGAAGGATGACCGAGTAAGCCCTTAGCTCGCGTATTCTGCGGGCGATGAGCCGTGTGTACTGCGAGCCGAAATCGAGGATGACCACGCTCATGCTGCAAGTCTACCGGTAGACCCGCAAAAGCAAAAACGTGCGGTTAGCTGGCTTTACTTGAGGGTGATAGTGACCCCGCGCGGGTCGGGCACATACTGCAAAATTTCCTGCGGATCGCGGCCGGCAACTTTGATGCGGAGCCGGTAGTATCCAGCCTTGTCAAAGCGCACGGTTCCCGGCACTACCGCGATCACGGTCCCAGGTTTGGCCTGGGAGCCCTCGGGGGCTTCCACCACCTCGAGGCGCGCGCTATTTCCAGGTGGGTCAATGCGAAACGGCACCTCGAAGCCCGCAGCCTGCCTGGACCTTGGCCAGAACATCACGCCGAGCACCAGTGCCAAGGCCACCAGCCCCAGCCATAGATAGCGGGAAGTACTCGGCTTGGGCGGCTCGACTATCTTGAAGGGCGGCTCAGTGGGCTCGTCAATGCGGATGCGCCGGGGCTCCTCCTTTTTTTCCGGCAGCGGGGCAGCCTCGGTGACTTCCACTCGCAGGCTGGAACGAGGTTCGTTCCTGGCTGGCTCGGGTGTTTTAATCTCGACCGTCTCGGCTTCTTCAAAGTTGGGCCAGGCGGGACTGGGCTCCGCCGGCAAAGACTCGAGCAAGGCCTGTTGATACGGGAGATCTGGGAGCATGTCCGCTTCGGTCGGAACGGTGGCAGGTACGCCCGGTTCTTCCGCAACCTGCACAGTTTCGGTTGGAGTTTCCAGCGATACCGTTATTTGCTCTTCTGACGGTTCCGCTGAGATTTGGGATGCATCAAGCGTGCTTTCAGGGAAGGCCTCGCTCAGCCCGATAAGACCAGCTTGCTTTAGGCCCGCTTCTTCTTCCACACGAGCCTGGCCTGGCCGCCAGTTAACCAGTTCCTCCCGCAGTTCGGTGACGCCGATTTCTCCCCCTGCAAAGGCTTCAATGTGTTGCATCCAGCTGGCCATCCCCCAGCTAGGCCCCGCAAACGCCTTCAAGGTCTTTAACAGGCCTTCGGCATCCTTATACAAAGGCTCGACCGGAAGCCCGTAACCCTCGAGCCAGACCTTGTACCCCTTGAACCAGAGCCGTTCGGGCGAAAGGTCTCCGTGCACCAGCCCCTGCGTGACCACC
>JAMCQK010000040.1 GCA_023382135.1 Deinococcus sp. | reverse complement strand
GAGGGGGGGGTGCGCCAAGAAGGAAAGCTTGTACCCCGCCCGCCGGGGGGCCTCGGCCACGATTAGGTTGGCCACCGAGCCCAACAGGGTGAGGTTCCCCGCCAGGGTGGAGGCCGCTGCCAAAAGGAGCCAGCTCTGGGTGTCGCCCACCAAAGGATGCAGCAGGAGCACCGCAGGCACGTTGGAAATCAGGTTGGAAAGCAGGGCGGTGACCCAGATCAAACCCAAGGGGGAGTGGGCCAGGGGCTTGAGGGGCTCGAGGAGGCCCAGTTCCCCTACCGCTCGGGTCACCATAAAGAGCCCGGAAAACATCACCAGAAGCTCCCAGTCCACCCGCAGGAAAAACCGCTCCGAGCGCAGCCGGCGGCTGAAGAGCAGTATCCCTGCAGCCACCAGGGCTCCCTGGGCCAGGGGGTAACCCAGGATGAAGGCCAGGAACAGCCCTCCGGTCACCCACAGCCCCTTGAAAAGCAGCCCCCGGTGCAACCGGTAGCGCAAGGAGGGCAGGGGCGGCAGGGGCCTCCTGGAGCGCACCTCTGGGTAAAGCCACCAGAGCAGAACCACCTGCACGGCCAGGCCCAGCAGGGCCACCGGAAAGAGGACCGCCGTGAAGTCCAGGTAAGAGATCCCCGAAAAGCTCCCTACCAGGATGTTCTGAGGGTTGCCGGTGAGGGTGGCCACGCTGCCCAGGTTGGTGGCCCCCGCCAGGGCCAAAAGGTAGGGCACCGGGGGCAGGGAGAGGGAACTGGTGAGAAAGAGCACCAAGGGCGTGAGCAAGATAGCCATTGTGTCGTTGAGGAAGAGGGCCGAGAGAACCCCGGTACCAAAGGAGAGCCAAACCAAGAGGCCAAAGGGCGTGCGGGCCAGGTGCACCAGCCGGTCCACCGCCCACTGGAAGAAGCCAGCGTAGCCCAGGTGAGCGTTCACCACCATCACCCCGAAGAGGAAGACCAGGGTGTGGGGGTCCAGGGCCTCCCAGGCCCCTTTGAGGTCCAGGACCCCCAGGGCCAGCAGAAACGCCGCGCCCGTCACGGCGATGCCCGCCCGGTTCGTGCGGTACCCGGGCAGATAGCCCAGACCGAGGCCCAGATAGGTGAGGAAGAGGACCACGTAGGCCAAGGCTTCCATCCCCTCCCACTTTACGGGTTAGACTACGGTAAATATTCCGGGTAGGCAGCCTCACCGTTTCCGACAAAAGCTCCCGAGGCGGACGGGAGGACACCACCCAGCTAGCCATCCGCAAGGTGCTGCGGGCCCTGTGAGGATGAGGGGCAGCCGCGGCGTGTACAGCAATCCAGTCCTTAGCACGGGCGTAGTCCTCCAGGTAGCGCCCTGTTCCCGCCATCATCAGGTGAACGTCCAGAAAAAGGCTGGTAGCCGCGTGCACCGCCTCCACCACCAGCGGCCCGAAGGTCAGGCTGCGCACAAAACCCCCGTCCATAACGTCCAGGTGAACCCAGCTCATCCCTGCCGCCTCAGCTTCCTGGATGGCCTCAGAGAGCCGCCCGAAATAGGCGGTGAGAATGGAGGGGGCGATAAGGGGGGTAGGTAACATGGGCATCTCCAGGGGCTCAGGCGTAGGTGAGAACCCCTTTGCGGATGGCCAGCTCGCGCATCTGTACCAGGTAGTAGGCGATGATAAGCTGGCTCAAGGCCAGTGGATAGCTCTGACCACCCTTGTCCCAGAAGGTGCCGATGAGGTCAGGATTGAAGTGCTGGGCGTACGGGCCCAGTTGCTCCCACACAATCCGCTCGAAGGTTGCGGCCTGCTCGGCAGTAACGTTGCCAGTGATGTCCAGGATGTCCGCTTCTTTTCTCGCCTCGAGGCGGATCAGGGCCGGCTCGTCCTCGTAAGCTGAGTGCAGCACCTCGGTCAGGTTCAGCTTGGGCAGGGTGTGCTTGAGTTTGATCTTCACGTTAAGGGTGCCCGGGTTATCAGGGTCGTACCCCTCGGGCCGGTAGAAGCGCACCACGATATCAGCATGTTCCTTCTGCGGCCGGATGAAGCCGGTGGAGTCGGGCATACGCCGCTCAATATCGGCCTCCACCGCCTCGGGAGTATAGCCGCGCTTGGCCACATCACGCTTGATCTTCCACTCGCGCCGGAGCTTCTCCTCGGGGTCAATGTAGACCTTGAGGTGGTAGCGCTCACGCATGGCCGGGGAGAAGAGCGTGAGCAGGCCCTCCAGGATGACTGCGCGGGGTATCAGGCGGCCCTCCTCCTGCACGGCCCGGGGAGCCGGGATATAAACGGGCGGGTCGAAGGTGCCCGTAGAGTGGTTGTAGACCGGCTTGAGGATGGCCTCGCCCAGCGACAGGAGGCGCACTTGCTGCTCCATGATGTCCATGTAGTTGCACTCGGGGTTGAGCGGGGTGATCTGTAGCTCGGCCCGCTGCTTGCGGTCATACTTGTGGTAGTCGTCCACGCAGATGCTGGTAGTGCGCTCCTCCCCCAAGAGCCGGGCGATGCCCTTGGTGAGGGTGGTCTTGCCGGCCCCAGAGTCCCCGGCAATGCCCAGCATGAAGGGTCGGTGAGGCATGGTTACTCTCCTTTCCTTTCTTCCGGGGGTTCAAGGAACACCCGGCTGGCCAGGATGTCCTCGGCGGCAATGCACTGCAGTTCTTCAGCGCTCACCTGTTCGCCTTTTTGATAAAGCCTATAGGCCTGTCGCAGCTTGAAGCGGTCAATGGCGTTGCGCACGCTGCGGGCGTGGGCAAAGTTGGGAAGCCGCATGCGGCGCTCGAGGTAAGCCCGGAAAGCCTGTTTGGCCTCTTCGTCGAGGGTGTAGTGCTGCTGCGCGACCATCAGCAGGGCAATCTGCAGCAGTTCATCCGGGGTGTACTCGGGAAACTCGATGTGGTGGGCGATGCGCGAGCGCATGCCGGGGTTCAGGGCGAAGAACTGCTCCATGCGGTCCTTGTAGCCGGCGAGGACGACCACCAGGTCTTCGCGCTGGTTCTCCATGACCTGCAAGAGACTCTCGATGGTCTCCTGTCCGTAGTCCCGCTCGTTCTCGGCCCGGTACAGGCTGTAGGCCTCGTCAATGAAGAGCACCCCGCCCATGGCCCGCTTCAAGACTTCCTTGGTCTTGGGCGCGGTGTGGCCGATGTACTGACCCACCAGGTCGTCGCGGGAGGCCACCACCAGGTGGTCGCGGCGGATGTAGCCCAGCCGGTTCAGGATGGTGGCCATGCGCATGGCCACGGTAGTTTTGCCGGTACCGGGGGGGCCGGTGAAGGCCATGTGCAGCACTGGGCGCTCGGCGCTGAGGCCTACCTCGCGGCGCAGCTTGTCCACCACCAGATATGCGGCGATCTCGCGGATGCGCTGCTTGACCGGGGCCAGACCCACCAGGTCGTGATCCAAGTGCTCCAGCACCTCCTGCACCTGGGTGCTTTGCAGCACCTGGGCGAGGTTGATGGTCTGTGGGGTGGGGGTCATGGGTTCTACCTCCGTTTAGGGAGTCCCAGGCTGAGCCTTGCGCCCCTACAGCTCAGCCGGTAGAAAAAGGGCCCGCCCTGCTGGAGCCGGGGCCGGGGGGCTTACTGCTGGTAACGGTCCCCCGACGGACGCTGGGTGACGTAGGGCTCGAGGGTGTAGTGGATCCTGCGTCCATCGCTGTACACCGCGCGGTGCAGGCGGAAGCCGGGCTCCTCAGGGGGGCGGTGGACGATAAAGGAGACCCGCTGGGCCTGCCACATGGGGCTGGGATCAAAACCATTGATACGGAGGTAGTGGTTGGGGAAAGCCTCACGGCACTTATGGAACTCGAACATGGCCGCCGCCGGGTCGGTGAGGTCGAACATCGGCAGGCCCCACATGTTCCAGTAGGTGTTGTAGGGGCTTGGGTCGTCGGTGTACTCCACCGAAACGGCCCAGCCATTCTTGATGATGTACTCGATCTGAAGCCGGATCTCCTCATTGGTGAGGTCGGGCAAGTACGAGAACGTTCCTTGAGTGATGCGCATGGTCTCCTCCTCAGGCAGTGGGCGTGGGCAGGGCATCCGGGGTGTCGGTGGAGGTGAAATCGAAGGCCACATCCTTCCAGGTCTCGAGGGCAGCGGCCAGCGCGGGGGAGTAGGCAGCGGCTTTCTTAAGGATTTCCGGACCTTCGCTCATGATGTCCCTGCCCTCATTGCGGGCCTTGACCATGGCCTCCAGAGCCACCCGGTTGGCTGTGGCCCCGGCCTGGATGCCCATGGGGTGGCCGATGGTGCCCCCACCAAACTGCAAGACCACGTCGTCGCCGAAGAGGGTGAGGAGCTGGTGCATCTGGCCGGCATGAATCCCCCCGGAAGCCACCGGCATCACCGCGGGCAAGTAGCCCCAGTCCTGCTCCAAGAAGATGCCCCGCACCGGGTTAGGGTAGTTGTGCTGCTGGCGCAGGATGTCATAGTAGCCCTGCACCAGGTTGGGGTCGCCCTCAAGCTTGCCTACCGCGGTTCCCGCATGGATGTGGTCCACACCCAGCATGCGCATCCACTTGGCAATTACCCGGAAGGAGACGCCATGGTTTTTCTGGCGGGTGAAGGTGGCGTGGCCGGCGCGGTGCAGGTGCAGGATCATTCCGTTCTTGTGGCACCACTTGGAAAGCGACTGGAGCGCGGTGTAACCCATGGTCAGGTCGGCCATGATGATGATGGAGCCGATCTCCCTGGCGAACTCGGCGCGCTCGTACACAGCTTCCATGTCGGCGGCCGTCACGTTCATGTAGTGGCCCTTGCGCTCGCCGGTCATCTCCTCGGCCTTCATCACCGCTTCCTGGGCGAAGAGGAAGCGGTCCCGCCAGCGCATGAAGGCCTGCGAGTTGATGTTCTCGTCGTCCTTGGTGAAGTCCAGCCCACCAGCCAAGCCCTCGTAGACCACCCGCCCGTAGTTGCGCCCGGAGAGGCCCAGTTTGGGCTTGACCGTAGCCCCCAGCAGAGGGCGCCCGTACTTGCCCAGCATGTCGCGCTCCACGGGAATGCCGTGCGGAGCCCCCAGGAAGCTTTTGAGGTATGCCGCTGGCACCCGCAGGTCCTCGAGCCGGAGCGCCTTCAAAGCCTTGAAGCCAAAGACGTTCCCGATGATCGAGGAGGTCATGTTGGCAATACTGCCTTCCTCAAAGAGCGCCAGGTCGTAGGCGATATAGGCGAAGTACTGCTCGGGGTTGCCGGGCACCGGCTCGACCTTGTAGGCCTTGGCCTGGTAGCGCTCGAGGGTGGTAAGCCGGTCGGTCCAGACCACCGTCCAGGTGGCGGTGCTGGACTCCCCCGCTACCGCGGCCGCGGCCTCTACGGGGTCAATGCCGGGCTGTGGGGTGATGCGAAACAGGGCCAGGGTATCGGTATCCTTGGGTTTGTAGTCGGGCTGCCAGTAGCCCATGTCGCGGTACTCCTGTACCCCGGCCTTGGCGTACCTGCCCTTGCTGCCCGCATAACTTTTGCTCATGACCTTCCTCCTTTAGTGTCAGTAAGTGACCGGGCTGATGGCCCGCAGCTTATCCAGGTGGTGGTGAGCCTCGACCAGTCGCAGGGTACGGGTCTCGCCCCGGATCACCAGGCTGTGAGTGATGGCCCCCGACGGTGTGTAGCGCACCCCTTGCAAGAAGGATCCATCGGTAATGCCGGTGGCGGCGAAGTGAATGTCGTCGTCGGCGCAGAGCTCCTCCAGGGTGTAGACCCGCTTTGTGTCGTAGCCAGCGTGGGTCACGTTTGAGAGTTCTTCCTGGTACTGCGGGTCGAGCCGCATCTGCATTCCGCCGCCCAAAGCACGCACCGCCACGGCGGAGATCACGCCTTCGGGCGTCCCCCCGGTGCCCATCAGCACGTCAATGCCGGTACCCGGCAAAACCGCCGCCAGAGCTCCCGCCACGTCGCCGTCGGTGTGCAGGCTAATGCGGGCGCCGGCGGTACGGATTTGGTCGATCAGCGCGTTGTGGCGCGGCTTATCCAGTACGAAGACTGTAAGTTGGCGGACTTCTTTTTTCAGGGCCTTGGCAATTTCGCGCAGGTTAGCGGCCACGCCGGCTTTTAAGTCAATGGCTTCGCGGGCCTCGAGGCCCACCACCAACTTAGCGGCGTAGAAAGCCGGCCCTGGGTTGAACAAGGTTCCTTTGGGCGCGGCGGCCACCACGCTAATTGCTCCCGGCCGCCCGTAGGCCAGCAGCCTGGTGCCCTCCACCGGGTCTATCGCCAGGTCAATCTCGGGGCCCTGGCCGGCGCCCACGGTCTCGCCGTTATAAAGCATGGGCGCGCGGTCTTTTTCGCCTTCACCGATCAGCACCCGGCCCCGCATGGGTGCGGTATTGAGCAGCAGCCGCATGGCGCTTACCGCAGCCTCGTCGCCGGAATTCTTGTCCCCAAGTCCCGCCCAGCGCGCCGAGCCCAGCGCAGCCGCTTCGGTGGCCCTCAGCAGATCCAGCGAAAGGTTTCGGGTAGGCAGCTTGGTCTCGAACATGGAACCAAGGTAGTCGCGAGACCATATCATTGCAACGATTCAAATGGCGGCTTATGATAAGCATTACTTATGTTTGCGCCACAGAACCGAGGCTCGAATCCCACCCCAGCTGCCTTGGAGGTGTTTCTGGCCGTGGTCACGGAAAACGGGGCCGGCAAGGCCGCCCTGGCTTTGGGAATGAGCCAGCCAGCAGTCAGCCAGCACCTGCGCACCTTGGAGGAGCAGCTCGGACAGCCCCTGTTTGAGCGTAGGGGACGCACGCTGGTGCTGACCCGGTACGGCCAGGCCTTGCTGCCCGAAGCCCGCCGGGTACTCCAGTCGCTGGAAAATTTTTCCGCAACTGCTAGGGCCTTGGGTCGTAGCGAGCGGGGTCACGTTGAGTACGGAGCCTCGACCACAATGGCCGTCTACGTCTTGCCAAAGTTTCTGGCGAAATTTCACCAGGGGCACCCCAAGGTCCGCATGAGCTGCTACAGCGGAAAGTCTGAACGGCTGATCGAGCGGCTTTTTCGGGGCGAAATCGAGTTCGCGGTGGTGGAGGGAATTGAGCACGTGGACGGCTACCGCAGACATCTTTTTTACGAAGACGAGTTGGTGGTGATTGTCCCGCCCAAGCACCCTTGGGCTAAGCGAGAGGAGATCCCGCCCTCCTGGCTGGTGAAGGAGCCGCTGATCGTGCGCGAGCCAGGGGCCGTAACCTGGAGGGTTCTGGAGCGCGCCTTCGAGCACGCGGGCCTCGAGCTCAACCCCGCCATTTACACCGACAACCACGAGGTCACCAAACGGCTGGTGCTGGAAGGGGCGGGAGTAGGGATTGTCTCGAGTGTGGTAGTCCGCCCAAATCTGAAGGTGGGGAACCTGAAAGCCCTTCGGGTCAAGCTCAAAGATGGCGAGCTTCGCCGCATCTTCTGGCTGGTGCACCCCGAGCAGGTGGGCAACCCAGCCGCCGAGGCTTTAATCAAATTGCTGAGTTCATAAATCTGGCAACCACGGCCCCGCAGGGACCAGATGTATCTGGTGGTGGCAACTAAGCGCCATCTGCTTCAAGAGCAGCTTGGCCTCCCTGCCAAAAACAACCTGCAGGTTAGTTGGCTGGATTAAGCGGAGCACATAGCTCCCTAGTTGACAAAGCCTGATAACGGGATAACAGAGCAACGCTTGCCCCGGTGTTCGCTGGGGCATCACCTTTAAGCCCATCCCCCGCCCTAGCGATACGACGGGCGGTCGGTATTGTTGATGCGTACTGAAAGCCAACTCCGCAGCCGGTCAAGGTTGACCACCAAAGACTCTCCTGCCTGGTGCCCCTGCAGCACCACTGCGGGGTTATCCGGTTCACCCAGGTGGTCCACCACCGCGAGCGCGCCGGAGAAGTCGTGCTCTTTGGAGTAGTAGCTGGGGGTGATTACGGTAGCAATCCCCGCTGCTTGCGCCGCCATCAAACCGTTCTGGGTATCTTCGAAAGCTACGGCCTCGCCGGGCTCCACACCAAGCCCTTGGAGTACGCGCAGGTAAGCGTCCGGGGCGGGTTTCTTGCGCTTCACCATCTCGCCCGATACCACGACGATGAACCAACTGGGCAGGCTGGGGTCCACATTTTCCAATAGCGCCACAATGTTGTCTGGGGTTGTGGTAGTGGCAATGCCGAGTAAAAGCCCGGCTCTGCGGGCCTCATGAATAAGACGCAACACACCGGGCCGCCACACAACTTCTCCGCGGGCCACCATCTGGGTGTAGATCTCGGTTTTGCGGCGGTGTAAAGAAGCAATTTGGCTATCCAGCAGCTTGGGACAGGTGGGACAGTTCCGCAGGAAATAGCCGATGCGTTCCTTGCCGCCGCTCACCCAGAGCAGCCGGCTGTAGGTTTCCTCGTCCCATTCGATGTCCAGGCCAGCTTCGGCAAAGGCCCGGTTGAACGCGAGGCGGTGGCCGTCGCGTTCGGTCTCGGCCATTGTGCCGTCTAGGTCGAATATCAAAGCCTTGAGCACACTAAACCCCCAATAGAGCCTTGATCTCGGCGACCACGCGATCCGGTGTGAACCCGAGGTTGTGGTAGATAGTGGGGTAAGGAGCACTCGCTCCAAAACGGTCGATACCAATTATTCGGTCGGCGTAACGCTCCCAACCCAGGCTGGTGCCGGCCTCAACGGCCACCGTGGGCAGCGAGTTGGGCAGTACAAAATCCCGATACGTTTCCGGCTGGGCTTCAAAAGCTTCCCAGCAGGGAAGGCTCACCACGCGCACGTGGATTCCCTGTTGGGCCAGCAATAACTGGGCCTCGAGGCCTACCACCAACTCACTTCCACTAGCCACAATCACCGCCCGCGGATTATCTACGTCAGCAAGGACATACCCTCCCTTTACAACAGCACCGGCTTTCACTTGCGAAAGCACCGGCAAAGCCTGGCGGGTAAGCACTATAGCCGTGGGGCCGTCGCTTCGCTCGAGCGCTATTCTCCAGGCCGCTGCTGTCTCGGTAGCGTCTGCGGGACGCACCACCCACAAATTGGGTATGGCCCGCAGGCCCATCAGATGCTCGACCGGCTGGTGTGTGGGCCCGTCTTCGCCCAGAGCAATCGAATCATGGGTCCAGACAAAAATGCTGGGCGTTCCCATCAGGGCGGCAAGCCTTACAGCGGGCCGCATGTAGTCGGAGAAAACCAAGAATGTGCCCCCGTAGGCCCGAAAACCCCCGTGCAGATTGAGCCCGTTTAGGACTGCGCCCATGGCGTGCTCGCGCACGCCGTAGCGGATGTAACGCCCGGTGGGGAGTTCGGACGAGAAGTCTTCCATGCCCGCCGCCTTGGTGTTGTTAGAAGGGGTCAGATCTGCGGAGCCGCCGGTGAGTTCCGGCAGCAGCCCAGCAAGAAAATCGAGCACATTGCCGCTCGCCGCGCGGGTGGCCAGCTTGCTGCCCGGCTCGAATTTAGGGAGGCTGTTCCAGTCCAGCTTCTCGGGT
>JAMCQK010000084.1 GCA_023382135.1 Deinococcus sp. | reverse complement strand
CTGGAACTTCCAAATCTAACCTGCTTGCGCCTGTTGCTATTTCCTGGGCCGCAAACTCGGGGATGTTCGGCGGCCTGGGCTGCCGTGGGATCAAGCAGGTGCTACGGTTCCGCCGGCAAGCTTCGGCAGTCAGCCAGACCCGTTTGCTCACGGGTAGCTGCGGGTATACCGGCCAGAGCTGCTTCTTTGCTGTGCTGAGCGGTTAAGCATAGAAATACACATTTTCCCGCGAACGATACTGTACACTTTTAGTAATGTTTGCCGCTCTCAGGTCTGCCCCTCGATGTCTGGTCTAAGTTCCCGGTTCTTCGGTCTTAGGATTCCGGACTGTTGACGCGAGGTGGCCATGTCGCTTTTTTTGTACAACACGCTTTCACGCAAAAAGGAAGAATTTGTTCCCGGGGTTCCGGGCTATGCGGGAATCTACTCCTGCGGCCCCACGGTTTACGGTGACCCCCACCTGGGCCATGCGCGCGGGCCAATTATTTACGACGTGCTGCGCCGCTGGTTGGCGCATAGCGGTTATCGCGTCCGGTTCGTCAGCAATATCACCGACGTTGGGCATCTGGTGGACGAAGTAAAAGGCGAAGGGGAAGACCGCATTCAAAAACGGGCCAAGCTGGAACGCCTCGAGCCCATGGAAATTGCCGAGAAGTACACGTGGGCTTACTTCGACGACATGAAAGACCTCAACGTTCTTCGTCCGGACATTGCCCCGCGCGCCACCGGACACATACTCGAGCAGATTGAGCTCATCCAAGAACTCATCGCCAAAGGCCACGCGTATGTAAGTGGGGGCTCTGTCTACTTCCGAGTGAAAAGCTGGCCGCAGTACGGCAAGCTTTCAGCGCGGAACCTCGAGGACCAAGAAGCAGGCGCACGGGTGGAGGTGCGCGAGGACAAAGAAGACCCGCGCGACTTCGCGCTTTGGAAAACCGCCGACCCGGAGCACATCATGCGCTGGCGGAGTCCTTGGGGCGAGGGTTTCCCGGGCTGGCATATCGAGTGCAGCGCCATGAGCCTCAAGTACCTGGGCGAAAGCTTTGACATTCACTCGGGCGGTATCGACCTTCAGTTTCCCCATCACGAAGCCGAGATTGCCCAGGCCGAGGCTGCCGGGCACAAGTTTGCCCGCTACTGGATGCACCACAACCATGTTTTGCTTAACGGCGAGAAAATGGCCAAGAGCACTGGTAACTTTGTGGTGCTGCGCGACCTGCTCAAGCAGAACGAGCCCATGGTGGTGCGGTTTTACCTGCTGCAAAGCCACTACCGCAGCGTGCTGGACTTTACCGGGGAAGGCCTCGAGGCGGCCCATAACGGCTACCAACGGCTTCTGTACGCCTACCGCGAAACCAGGCGATTACTTGCGTCAGCCAGCGAAGGCAGGCACTCAGGCCTGGATACGGCGCTGGACCAACTCGAGGCCGAATTTTCCCAGGCCGTCAATGACGATCTAAACACTCCCCAGGCTATCGCGGCCTTCTTTGTGTTCTTGCCGGAGCTCAACCGCGCATTTGCAGAGAAGGCTGGCAGGGCCAGCCTGGAGCGCACCGCGCGCGTGTTTGCCGAACTGGGCGAAGGCGTGTTGGGAATTTTCCCTCCAAGGGTGCTCGAGGCCAGGCTGGAAGGACATCTGCTCGATGGTCTGGTCAAACTGCTCTTAGACCTGCGCGAGGACGCCCGCAAAGAGAGAGATTTTGCCCGTAGCGACCAGATCCGTAACCGGCTAGGGGAGCTTGGTGTTACGGTAGAAGATACCAAAGACGGCCCCAGCTGGAAGGTTGAGGTCTGATTTATGCCCAAGAACGTACCCAGCTAAGATACTTGGCCGTGCTTGCTGGGGCTTTATCTCGAGGCCCTGTCTGCCTTTACCTAAGCGAGGGGTTCAAATTTGCGGGTTTCGAGTACCTGGACTACCAAAACTATTAAGTGCTGGCGCTTCCGCCGCTACTCTTCAACACCCAACGCCGGTCGAGCGTTGGGGTACAAAATGCCAGTCTAAGTCGTCCAGTCAGTTCGGACACAAGTACCTTTTAGGTTAAACACTAATTAGCCCAGGTAGACCGGCTGGCCCAAGCCTCCATTAGAGTTTCACCTCGAGGCCCGTGCTTTTGCCTCCGAGCACCATAAGCGTCTTCCAGAGGCGGCGCGCAGGACCTGAGGCCAGCCAGTATTGCTCGAACAGTACCTTGCCCAGGTGCCATAGCCGCCCTGGCGGCCTCAGATCAACTTTTGGCGCGGGTACAGCATAGAAGTTTCCCGCCCCGATAGCGGCCTGCCCGTAGCCGAGTTCCACAAAGCAGTAGCCGTAACCATCGAAAGCCGCATCGGCTGCTTTCCCCTCGAGCTCGGCTGCGATGTTATGGGCTATCACCTCGGCCTGGAGGTGGGCGAAGACCCCGGCCTTGGGCAGCGTCAGCGGGACATCGGGCTTGTAGCGGCCCGGCAGAGAGATTAGGGCCACATCGCCCAAGGCGTACACGTTTTGGTGCTTTGTCTTTAGGGTCTTGGGATCTACGGGGATCCACCCCGTTTCGTTGGCCAGTCCGGACTCCCGCACTACCGCAGGGCTCTGGTGCGGCGGGACGGCCACCAGCAGGTCATAGGGTATCTTGGGGGCGTCCTCGAAAAGAAGCTCTTCGGTTTCTAAATTAACACTGCCAAGCTTGAGGTTGGGGTGGAAACCAATGCCCCTGGCCTCGAGCATGGTCTTCAGACGGCTCCCAACCTCAGGACCAGCGCTGGGCATAGGCAACAATTCTGGAGTGTAGATATCGAGCTGAACCCTGTCTCGGCTACCAAGGTTGCGCAAGGCCGCCTCGAGGAGCAGTGCGGTTTCGTAGGGGGCAGCGGGGCATTTGTAAGGGAGCCGGGCAACGACCACCGCGACCCGGCCTTTAGGGAACCGCTTTACCGCTTCCCAAAGCCGCGCCGCGCCCTCCAGGGTGTAGGAGGTGTGTGCGGCCTGGGCCAGGCCCGGTACTGCCTCCGGGTTCAGAGCAGCTCCCAAGGCCACGATCAGGTAGTCATAGGCCCACTCGCGGCCACCAGCCTCAACCTTCTGAGCAGCCGCGTCAATTCGCGAGACTTCTGCCTGTACCAACTCCACGCCCGGCTTGAGCAGGCGCCTCAGGTCAGTGGCGGCCTGCTTGGGTTTGCGCGCCCCGACCATCACCCAGAGGAACGACGGGGCAAAGGCGTGGTGGATGTTCTTATCGATCACAATGACCCGGTACTCGGGCTTGAGCTGCTGGCGCAAGGCATTGGCCGCCACAATGCCGCCCACGCCACCCCCCAGGATCAGAACTGTCTTGCCGCTCATAAGACCTCCTAAAAAACGACCACCTTGTCCGCTTCCAAGGTCCAATCGGTGAGCTCATCCATGTTGCTCTTGTGCACACCCCCTATCAGGTCGGCGTCGGTAAGCCCTCGGGCTTCCATGCACACCCCGCAAGCCCCTATGACTACGCCCCTTGCGACCAGCTTCTTAAGCATGACCTCGAGGTTGTAGTACCCACTGGGCAGCTTCTGCCCAGTCTTGACGCAGACCACCGAATCGGACAGGAGGAAGACCTTGATGGATACCTCCTCGCGCTTAGAGAGCCAGAGTGCCAGACGCAGGCCGTTGAAGGAGCGTTCGGTGCCGTAAGGTGGGTCGTTCAGAACGATTAGATAGTTCATCAAACACCTCACCACTGCGTGCCCAGGGGGCTCTTAGCCTGCCTCCACAGGCAAGCCTGCGGCCCGCCAATCCGGCAGCCCCTCGGCATACCTGCGAGCTTTGAACCCGTGCGCCCGGAGTTGTGCCACCGCCTCCATGGCCAGCACGCAGTTGGGTCCCCGGCAGTAGGCGATAACCTCCTTATCCGGGGGGATCTCTTGCAGGCGCGCCTTGAGCTCCCGGAGAGGAACGGAGCGGGCGCCGGGGATGTGCCCGGCACGGTACTCTTCCTCCGGGCGCACGTCCAGCGCACTCGCCTGGCCCTGGCGTAGCCGTTCTAACAGTTCCGCAGCGCCGATTGGCTCGAGGATGTCCCGGTCCCGTAGAAAGTCATGCGCGAGAGCCTTGATCTCAGCGAGCCGCACCTCGCCCAGGTCACGCACGGCTTGCCAGAGGCGGAACACACCGTCGTCAGCCAGGCGATAGTAGACAAAGCGTCCCTCCCGGCGAGCCTCTACCAGCCGTGCCGCGCGCAGGACCTGCAGATGCTGCGAGGCGTTGGCTATGGACCTGTCCGCCTCCCTGGCCAGTTCCTCCACGCTGCGCTCGCCCTGAGCCAACAGGTCGACCAACTCCAACCGTTGGGGACTGGCCAGTGCCTTGGTGACGCGGGCTAACTGCTGGTAGTTCTGGTCCTTGAAGGCCCTGGGAGTGAGTCTGTTCATACATTCAAGAGAATGACAGAAGATAAGAAACCGGTCAAGGCCAGTTGACCCTCTGCGACCGCGGAGGACCAAGCCGCTACTTCAGGAAAGTATCGGTGCGACGCCTTGCCGGGTGGATGCTGGCCAATTTTGCAGTGCTCTGCCCAGTACGGCTGCTTTTCAAGCGTACTCGCGTGTGTCACGCTTGTATTCCGAAAATGTGGGATTGGTTGCGCGGCGAGTGCCCCCGAGGTGGGTGTGACGCGGGCTTGACCCACACGTCTCCACAAACAGCTTGATCAACTAGGATTACCGCATCAATTTGAAGCCATTTGGTAACTGCTGCATTAGCTTCTGTGTGATCAGGGTGTTTGTTTTGGCTCAAACAAGAAACTGTGGAATCGTGTTAGAAGGAACTTGCCCTTCTGAATACTGCCCGGTCACCAGGGCGAATAAGGGTAGCTGTGTAAGGTAGCTGTGTAAGTTGGTGTAGATGACTTTATTTCTGATTCGTATCTTGCTCTTTAGCTCTCTCAAACTCGTCAAAAAAACAGGGTCCTTGGGATTTAGGTTTTGCGCAGGGATGGGTTGCTCGTCAGGCAGAATGGCTTTACGGCTGTAACTTCAACAGGTTTTGCTGCGTGTCGGCCGAGGAGCGGTTTCGCTTTTGATGACTTTTTGCGATGAGAAGGAGTCGGCCCCATGAATAAACCCCCTAGTGGAAGCCAGGGGGCGCAACACAACTTTTCAAACTAACCGTTTCGCCTTGAGCCCGAGAGGAGCGAAGCGTAGTAGAGGATCGTCGCCAGTGAGTTGGCAAGCCCTGCCACATACGTCATTGCGGCGGCAGTGAGTACGCTCCTTGCCCCATTCCACTCTCTGCCATCCAGGAAGTTCATCCGCTTCAAGATGCCCAGTGCGCGGTTTGAGGCGTCAAACTCTACCGGAAGGGTGATCAACTGGAACAACGCAACCGCCGCGAACATCCAGATGCCAATGGCCGCAAGGCCCAGCTTACCCATTAAGAATCCTGCTATGAAGATGATGGGCCCAAGGGTGCTGCCAATATTGGCAGCGGGCAGGATCGAATGGCGTACCCGGAGCCAAGCGTAATCCTTGGCATCTTGAACTGCGTGGCCGCACTCGTGCGCCGCAACCGCCAGGGCAGCAGCCGAAGGAGAGCCATAGTTAACCTCGGAAAGACAGACCTTTTTCTTGGTCGGGTCGTAGTGGTCTGTCAGGGCGCCCGGAACTGGTTCTACCGCAACGTTCTGAAGTCCGTTCGCGTCCAGAATGGCCCGGGCAACCTGCGCTCCGGTAAGCCCGCGCGAGTTGGCCACCCGGCTATAGCGCGCGTAGGTGGCCTGAAGCCAGAACTGGATCACGAGCGTGGCGACAAAAACCACAATGGTCAAAAGCCAGGCTAAAGGTGCTGCAATCATTCGTTCCCTCCCACAACTCAAAGGTACTAGAGGGGGAAGCCCCCCTTTGGAAGATAGATTACTACGCTCAAGGATTGAGCGGCTGGCTCTTGATGCTAAACCTGAGCGCGGTGCGCTCCTCGGACTCGGCGTGCTCGTCGGTTCTGAGTTCCAACTTGACAAATGCAGGCTTTACTAACAGGTCAAGGTTATCTGGAGCGATGTACCCCCGCGCGATAGCGATAGCCTTGACTGCCTGGTTCACCGCGGTTGGTCCAATGGCCTGAACTTCCACCTCGCCTTGGGAACGAAGCAGAGCGGCGATAGCACCCGCGACCGAGTTGGGACGAGACTTGCCGGAGACGCGCAGCGTTTCCACCTTACCTCCAATGGCATCGCATGGCAGCACACTTTGGTTTCAGTGTAGGTGCGTACACCTTTCAAAGTCAAGGAAATGCTGCTTTGGACCGGAGTTCCTGGTTGAGCTTTCAAGCAAGCGACCTGGTGATCACCTTGAGATGCAGCTGAAGCCGGGCCACGAGCAATCTAAAAAGTCTGTAGGCTAATCATCCGCTTAGTTGCTGCTTTAAAGACCTAGCTCAGCCACCGTTGTTGACGCTACCAGAAGGTTTCCTTATAATGTCTGAAACTTTACGCATAAGTATGCGTGGAGTTTTAATCCCCCAGTGTCCAATCTGGTTTGTAAGGAGCCCCCCGCGATGGAGTATAGATTACTACGCTCAAGGATTGAGCGGCTGGCTCTTGATGCTAAACCTGAGCGCGGTGCGCTCCTCGGACTCGGCGTGCTCGTCGGTTCTGAGTTCCAACTTGACAAATGCAGGCTTTACTAACAGGTCAAGGTTATCTGGAGCGATGTACCCCCGCGCGATAGCGATAGCCTTGACTGCCTGGTTCACCGCGGTTGGTCCAATGGCCTGAACTTCCACCTCGCCTTGGGAACGAAGCAGAGCGGCGATAGCACCCGCGACCGAGTTGGGACGAGACTTGCCGGAGACGCGCAGCGTTTCCACCTTACCTCCAATGGCATCGCATGGCAGCACACTTTGGTTTCAGTGTAGGTGCGTACACCTTTCAAAGTCAAGGAAATGCTGCTTTGGACCGGAGTTCCTGGTTGAGCTTTCAAGCAAGCGACCTGGTGATCACCTTGAGATGCAGCTGAAGCCGGGCCACGAGCAATCTAAAAAGTCTGTAGGCTAATCATCCGCTTAGTTGCTGCTTTAAAGACCTAGCTCAGCCACCGTTGTTGACGCTACCAGAAGGTTTCCTTATAATGTCTGAAACTTTACGCATAAGTATGCGTGGAGTTTTAATCCCCCAGTGTCCAATCTGGTTTGTAAGGAGCCCCCCGCGATGGAGTATAGCAAGGCGTACCCGGATATTCCGCCAGGCAGCGATGCCTGCGGTATCATCGCGCTGGCCGAAAAAAACGGCAGACCCAGCCACGCCAACGTTCAGCGGGTGATGGAGAGCCTGTACCGCATGGCGCACCGTGCGGGGTTGATCCGTGGTGAAGGCGACGGCACAGGCATTCATACTGACCTGCCCCGAGAACTATGGGCGGGGTTCTTGGAGCAGGCTGGGCTGGAGGGGAGCTTGGCCCACAACCCGCGCTTTTTCGTGGGGCACCTTTTTGTTCCCAAATCCGAAGCCGCGCGGATCGAAGAGCTTTTGGAGAAGTTTTGCCAGCAGGGCTCAGAACGCGGGATTAAACTTCTATACCATCAGCAGGGCGAGGTCAACAGCGGCGTGCTGGGTCCGGTGGGGAAGCGCACCGAGCCAGTTTTCCTGCAAGTGACCGGCCTTTCTACCGATGGCGACGGCCCCTTGTGGGAGCTGGGGCTGGCATTGGAGGCTTCGTTCCCGGTTCACGTGGTTTCGCTCTCGACTGCATCGGTGGTCTACAAGGTACGCGGCTCGGCGGAGGTGCTCAAGCGCTACTTCCCGGAGCTCTCGAGGCCAGAGTATAAGTCCTCCATTACCCTCGGGCACAACCGCTACTCCACCAACACACTCTCAACGTTTGAACAGGTTCAGCCTTTTGGCGTGCTCGGGCACAACGGCGAGATTAACACTATCGAAAGACTGAGAAGAGAAGCCCGTTTTCTGGGGATTCCCCTTACCGGTGGTTCCGACTCGCAGGACCTGAGCCGCGTGGTGGAAGGGATGCTCTACCGCTTCGGGCTTTCGTTGCCGGAGGCCTTGGACCTTTGCTTCCCTCCTATTTTGGGAGAGATCAAGAACTATAGCCCGGCATTACAGGATCTCTACATGGCGCTGCGCCAGCGTTTTGGTCCTTTGGCGCAAGGCCCTGCTGCCTTGGTTACGCGCCACCGCGACGAGGCGGTGTTCTGCACCGACGCCATGGGGCTCAGGCCGCTGTGGTTCATTGAAACCGAGGCCGAGTATATTTTTTCATCCGAGCGCGGGGTCTTTACCGCCGAAGAGTTCGCGGCGGATCCCAGGCCGCTTGCTCCGGGTGAGAAAATCTACCTCAAGCTTTCGGGTGAAGGTGCGAAGATACTTCCTTTCGACCGCTACCAGAAACAGGTGCGGGAGCGGGCGGTTGCCAAGAGCGGGTCTTTGGAAGGATTGCGGACCTACTTGGCTGGGCCGCGCTACTCCGCGCCGCCACCGCTTGCGGGAGGGGCCGGCCCCGGGGTGCAGGACAAGCCCGCGCCGCCATCTTTGAACCTGGAACGGGCCTACGGCTGGGACCGCTGGGACGCCGGCTACCTGGACACCTTGGCCGAAACCGGCAACGAGCCCATCGGTTCACTCGGCTACGACGGCCCGCTCGCGGCTTTGAACCCGGAGAAGCCCAACCTGTCCGAGTTCTTCAAGGAAACGGTCGCGGTGGTGACGAACCCCGCCATTGACCGCGAGCGCGAGATTGAGCATTTCTCCACCCGCGCCATTCTGGGCAGACGCCCGCTGCCCGATGGCCAGGGGGGAGGGACGGTCGAGGAACTTTTAGTCCCCGTTTTGCTGGAGGAGACCGTTCCCGAAATGCGGGCTATTGCCCAAGGGCAAGGCACGCTTACTTACCAGGACGCCCTTTCGCGTTTTTCGCACCACGTCCTGCTGGCGCAGTTTTCGGTGGAGGAGGGGCTTTTAGCTGGGCTCAAGCGCATGCAGGCCGAGGCGGTGAAGGCTGTGCGCGATGGCGCGGAACTACTGGTGATATCCGATCGCGCCGCATTTGAGGGCGGGGTCTGGCTGGATGTTTTTCTGGCGGTAGCTTCGGTGGGTAGCGCGCTGGAAGAGGCGCGTGACTTGGAAGGAGTCTCGCTCCGACGCAGGACATCGATTGTGGTTTACTCGGGCGGGGTGCGCAACCTGCACGATGTGGCGGTGTGCCTGGGGCTTGGCGCGGACGCGGTGGCTCCGTGGCTGATGCAGCAGAAGGCCCAGGCGGTGGCAGGCCTCGAGGCTGTGCAGAAGCTGGTTGAAGGGCTCAAGAAAGGCCTCGAGAAGGTTGTCAGCACCATGGGCATCCACGAGTTGCGCGGCTACGGACGCATCTTCAGCGCCGTGGGCCTGAAGCCAGAACTTGCCGAGATTTTTGGTATCCGCACTTTCCTTGCATCAGAATCCGCCGGTTACGGCATACACGAACTCGAACGCACCCTGCTCGAACGCTTGTCATTCTTATCCGCCGAAAAACTTCTGCCTGCCAAAGACTTCCGCTTCAATCCGCGTATTTTCAAGGCTGCCCAGGAAGTGGCCAGCGGACAGTCTCCGTACGCGCACTACCAGGAAAAAGTGCGCGGCCTCGAGCGCGAATCCCCGATCGCCGCAAGACAGCTGCTTGGAGTCCGCTTCCCCCACAAATCCAGCGTGCTGGCCGA
>JAMCQK010000165.1 GCA_023382135.1 Deinococcus sp. | reverse complement strand
CCCAGGTCTCCCAGCGCGCCAAAGGCCTGCGTGTGTAGCCCACCGTGGCCGCCGAGAGAAAGATGATTCCCGCGCCCACCGACACAAAACGTTCGATGATAATGCCCCAGGCCTCGAGGGGGGGCGAATTCTGGAGCACGGGCAAAATTAAGAGCCCAGTACCCGTATAGGCGAGCAGGAAGAAGAAGCCCACTAAATATTTGGAAAGCGCCACTCGCGCGGCGTACACACCGGTTCGCAAAGGATTGGTGCCGAAGACCGAAGCCGATGCGTACGCCGAGAGTGCCACTGGCGGCGTCACGTCCGCCAGCACCGCGTAGTAAAAGAGAAACATGTGTGTAGCCAGCAGCGCTGCCCCGGAAGGAATGCCGTTGGCCTCTGCAATTTTGATAATGCCCGGAGCGGTCAAGGACGAGGTAAGCACGTAGGTGGCGGTGGGGGGAACGCCCATGCCGAGAAGCAAGCTGAAAAGCGCCGTAAGCAGGGTTGCCACCAGCAGGTTTTCGCCCGAAACTTGCGAGAGAAACAAGGAGAACTTGGTGGGCAGGCCGGTGATGACCATCATGGCGAAAATCAGGTTGGCAGCCACGATGGCCGAGCCAATGGGGACCAGGAAGCGGAAGCCGTCCTCCAGCCCACGGAGGATGGGCTGGAGGCCTCGAGGCCTCAAGGTGGGATCCAGGTATGCCACCAGGATGAACCCCAGCATTGCCAAGGTTGCGGCGGTGTTCACCTCGTAGCCAAAGTAGAGCATTCCGATAATCAAGAAGATGGGGATGAATATGGTGCTGTAGCGGAAGATGTAGCCTTTGCCCAGTTCCTGACTGGCGCCCACCGGCGGCAGCTTGGCCTTGCGGGTATAGAACTCGTTGAACGCAAATACCGCCGTCAAGTAAAGAAGGCACGGCCCGATGGACATAATCACGATATTCAAATAGGGAATCTGCAGTACCTCCACCATGATGAAAGCGATGCTCCCGAGTACCGGCGGTGTTATGAGCGCAATGGTACCCGCGGTGGCCACCAGGCCTGCGGCAATCATCTTGTCGTAGCCGGCCTTGTCGAAGAGCGGCTTGGTCAGCGTGGCCACAAACTGGGTATCGGCGGCGCCCGAGCCGCTGAACATGCCCATGAACACCGAGGCAAGACCTGTTACGCGGCCTGGGGTCTGCGGACTGCGCCCCACTAAAGCAAGCGCTACGTTAGCCACCACCTTCCCAAGACCCAAAGAGCCTATCAAGCCGGAAAGAATGGTGAAGTAGACCAGGTATTTGGCGGATACGCCGGTGATGAGGCCGTACATGCCCGCCTCGGTTTCGTTGAAGCTTTTGCCTAGGAGCACTTCCAAAGGGGTGCTGGCAATGGCAAAGTCTCCCTGTATATATTTGCCAAACATATTATAGGCGAAGAAGACGAGCACCAGCGAAGGCATTACCGGGCCTAAAAGGCGGTAGACCAGGCCCAGCACCAGAAAAATAAGCCCCATGGACATCACCATGTCCCAGACTGCGGGGATCACAGCCCGGTAGACCAGTTGTTCGTAGTATCGCAACTGATAGGCAAATGGAAGAATGGCCAGGAGTGCCGCCGAAAGGTCGGCGTAGCGGCGCCAGCGTGGCAAGAGTGCTGGCAACAAGGTTACCGCCCAGAAGGCGCTGACGGCAAGTTTGGCCTCGAGGCCTACCGGCGCCCGCAACTGCCAAAAGGCCCAGAGGGGCACCAGCGAAAGCGCGGCAAACAGCCACGACCCACTGGTCCTTTTGCCCGGCATGAGCGCGCTCATCAAGTAGCCGCAGGCGAGCAGAAAAAACACGTGAACGCTACGCTGGATTTGAATCAGGTCAAGTACCGGGATATTCAACCGCTTTAGAGGCGTGTAGGGGTGGATCACCAGGTAGATGCTGTACAGAGCCGCTATCAGGAAAAGCCATTGAAGCACACGCCCCAACGGGCTGCTGTCTCGTGTAGTTTCTTCCGCGTGGCTCATAGCGGCGCTCCTTGGGTTTGAACGTCTGCCTGCACGTAGGTTACCTTTTCGCGGGGCGATGCGTCAAAATGGGAGCGGGCCCCAGCCAGATATCTAGAGCCCGCGAGAGCGCGCCAATAGCTTTTACTTGATCGCGCCTACTTCCTTGAAGTACTTGAGCGCGCCAGGGTGGAATTGGAGAATGGCTTTAGGGTCGTAGATAGCGGCCGAGTTCTTTGGCGTGGTGTCCCGGGCCGCCGCCACTGCTGTTTGTAGGGTCTGGATATTGCTGAAAACCGCCTTGGTAATTTCATAAGCCAGCGCTTCAGGCATCGAGGCAGGGCAGAGGAATACGTTGCCGGTGTTGAACCCGAAGACATCAACACTGGTGCCGTATACGTTCTTGGAAAGCGTAGTAGTGCTCACGATACCGGGGAAGCGCTTGAGCACAACTTGCGCGGTAGTGCTCTTGGGGTCGACCGGAACCAGCTTGATCTTTTGCCCCTTGCGTGAAAGCGTCTGGCCCAACTCGACAACGCTGCCCGTGGGAACGCCGCCTACCCAGAAGTAGGCGTCAATAGAGCCGTCGCCCAGCGCCTTAGCCGACTCGGCAGCAGGCAGGCGCTCGCGCTTGGCAAAAGCCTCGGGCTTCACTCCCGCGCCTTGCAACACCAAAAGCGCCAGGTTCTCGGTGCTCGAGCCGGGTTGGCCGGTGGAGACGCGTTTACCCTTCAGGTCTTGCACCACGCGGATACCGGACTGCTCGGTGGTGACGATGTGAATAAAGCTGGGGTACATGTACCACATGATCCGCTGCATGTCAGCTTTTTTAGCCTGGAAGCGGGGCTCCTGGCCGATGGCGGTCACGTAAGCGGAGTCGGTGGTGGCCAGCGCGCAGTAGTAGGTGTTGGAGCCGGGGTCGGAGCGGTCGCGCAGAAGCAGGATGTTGTCGTAGGAACCGCCAGTCTGCTGGGCCGAGGCATCGGCCACGCCCGCCTTGTTTATAATATCGGCCACTTGGTTTCCGTAAAAGAAAAACACCCCGCCGGTGCTGCCAGTGGGGACTACCACTTTGGCTTTCTGCGCCAGCACAAAGCTCGCGAGAAGGCTCACCAAAAGGGATAGGATAACTATTCGCTTCATTCCTTACCTCCAGGTAGGTTGTACAGCTTTACAGTAACGAACCCTAGCGCCGGGCGTCAAGCTAAAACTTCTGGCTCAGTGTTAGCCGCGCAACTTGGACTAGTTCGTATCCAGAGCGGTTTGGGAGATAACAACTTATGATGGTTCGGTGCTGGCCTTAACCCTTTTGCGCGACCCGTCCTACCGGGGGTACTGGCTGGCGCTTTTTCTTTCGCAGATGGGCACCTGGATGCAGGCCGCCTCGCAGGGCTGGCTGGTTATCGAGCTCACTGGCAAAGCCGAGAGGCTTGGGCTGGTGGTGGCTTTGCAGTTTCTGCCCGCCTTGTTTGTTACGCTGGCTGCTGGGGTATGGGCCGACCGTTACCCTCGGCGGAACCTGTTGCTCTTTACCCAGGGGGGTATGGCGCTGCTGGCGTTCTTATTGTTTCTGCTGATTCAATTTGGATGGGTCAGGTATCCCTATTTGTTGGTATTTGCACTGTTGTATGGAACCGCCAACGCGATAGATTTGCCGGTACGCCAAGCGTTTACCGTAGAGCTTGCGGGCAGAGCAAGGTATCCGGGCGCAATTGCCCTCAACTCCTTTGGGTTTAATGTGTCCAGGCTGGTGGGCCCGGCGCTGGCGGGCTTGCTGATTGCGGGAGTGGGCATTGGGTACAGCTACCTGGCGAACGCCCTCTCTTTCTTGCCCATGCTGTGGGCGCTTTCCCGCACCGTGCCTGGCAATAGCGAAAGAACTCCCGGCAATGTTTGGCACGAGGCCCTCGAGGGCATCCGCTACGTGATGAACGAACGCGTGGTGCGGGGCGTGGTGCTGCTGGTGGGCCTGGTGAGTGTGTTTGGGATGAACTTTCAAACCTTGGTGCCGTCCTACGCCAGGCTGGTACTCAATCTTGACGCCAAGGAATACGGCTTCTTGCTTTCGGCGGTGGGGCTTGGCTCGCTGCTGGCGGCCTTGGCCCAGGCATTCAGCACCAGCATCAGGCCGCATAGGACCTTGTGGGGCGCAGTGTTCTTAGGCCTGGGGCTGGCGGGTTTGGGGATGTTCCCCAAGCTTGCGCTCCTGCTACTTTCGCTTGCGGGGCTTGGCATGGTGACGGTGCTGGTGAATGCCAACACCACCGTGCAGATGAGCTCCCCAGACCGGCTCAGAGGGCGGGTGATGTCGGTCTACTCGCTAGTGCTCCTGGGGGTATCGCCGCTGGGTTCATACTTGACCGGGTTGCTGATAGACCATCTGGGAGGGGAGCGCGCACCGCTAATCTTGGCTATGCTCACACTGGTCTCGGTGTTTGCGGTGTGGTTGTGGGCCTGGCCGAAGAGAGGCCCAGAAACAACTAGCCCTTGCGGGCTGAGCGAGGCCTCCCCCCCAACCCGTTAGGGCGTCTTGGACTCGGCTGAGCCTGGGTGCGGTAGCCGGAGTTGTCTCAACCAGTAACAGCGCAATCACGCCAAGCGCAAGTTTTGACTCTGCGAATGTTTATCCCAGCCAGTCCTGCGGGCGCTCGCAGAGACCAAGCCGCCAGGCCACGGCCGCCGCCGCCCGCTTGGCTGCATGGCCGTCGCCGTAGGGATTTTTTGAGCGGGCCATCTTGAGGCGGTCTTCTTCGTTTCGCAGCAGCCCCGCTACTGTCTGATACACCTGTTCCGGGTCGGTGCCCGCAAGGCGCAGGATGCCGGACTCCACCCCTTCCGGCCTTTCGGTCACGTTGCGGAGCACCACTACAGGCACACCCAGTGCGGCGCCTTCCTCTTGAATGCCGCCGGAGTCGGTAACAATCAGATCGCTCTCCCGCATCAAGGCGGCCATGGGGCCATAGTCCAATGGATCGAGCAGGGCAAAGTTCTTCACTTTTTCCAGGACCGGCCGGATGGCTTCGCGCACCACGGGGTTCAGGTGCACCGGGTAAACGAACACATGATCTGGGTTTTCCTGTGCTACCCGTGCAAGTGCCTGCGCAAGGTTTTGCAGGATGGGCCAGTTCTCGCGCCGGTGCATGGTGACGGCCACCAGCTTCTTCTTTGCTTGCTTAAGCTCCCTCAACTGTCTGGGTAACCCAGCAATTTTGGCCGCCATGTGGATGGCATCCACCGCGGTCTGGCCGGTTACGATAATGTTTTCTTCACGCTTCCCCTCGCGTAAAAGGTTGGCTTTGCCGCCCGGCGTGGGAGGCAGGTCCAGATCGGTGAGCACATCGGTGAGGCGGCGGTTGGCTTCCTCGGGGAAGGGCTCCCGCATGTTGTGGCTCCTGAGCCCGGCTTCCACGTGGGCTACCGGTATGTTCTGGAAGAAGGCGGCGAGGGCAACCGAGAAGGTGGTGAGAGTGTCGCCGTGGACCAGCACGTAGTCGGCCTCGAGGCCCACCAGCTTTTCGGCGGCGGCGGGCACGATCTTTGCGGTGAGGCCCGGAAGCGTCTGGCGCTCGGTCATCACGTCCAGATCGGCGTCGGGCACAATCCCAAAGAGCTTTAGTGAACTATCTAGCTGTTCGCGGTGCTGGCCTGTTACCAGCACCAAGGGCTTTATTCCGGGCTGCTCGCGGAGTGCGAAAATCACCGGGGCCATTTTGTTGGCTTCGGGCCGGGTTCCAAAAGCAAGCACCACGCGCTTCATCTTGGGTAGCCTATCTGAAATTGCGCTTAGATCTCGGTTGCAGCCGGTTCCTCACGCAGCGCGGCCCTGAGCCTGCGCCACACGGTGAAGGCCAGCAAGCCAGCGGTTCCCACTACGGTCACCAGGATGGCCTCGAGGCCTACCTTGCTCACCACCATACCGACTACGTTGCTGGCCAGGGCTAGCCCCCAAAGAATGGCCACCACCCGCCGCTGCGAGAAACCCCGCGCCAACAAACCGTGGTGTAAGTGATCCCTCCCCGGCGTGGAAAGCGGGTTCTGGCCTCGCAACAGCCTGAGCACAATCACCCGCGCCATGTCATAAACCGGCAAGAGCACAAAAAAAAGCGGAGGCAGCACCGCGAACACAGTAGTCACTTTTAGGTTTCCAAGGATACTGGTAGCCGCGAGCACGTAGCCAAAGAAGTACGAACCCGCGTCCCCCATGATGATTTTCGAAGGGTGAAAATTATGCCGCAGAAACCCGAGCGCAGCACCGGCTAAAGCCGCCAGTACCAGCGTGCCCGCAGCCCAGCTGCTTTGCTGCGCCGAGACCGCCAGCAAGCACATGGCGCTCACGTAAGAAATGCCCCCGGCAAGCCCGTCCACGCCGTCCATCAGGTTGAGCGCGTTGGTGATGCCCACCACCCAGACCACCGTGAGCACAATTCCCAGTACCGGGTCAAGCGCGCCGCCGAATGCGGCGTCGAAGCGGATGCCCACGCCCACCAAAAGCAAGGCCGCCAGAATCTGAACCAATAAGCGGAACTGCGCAGGAAGGCCATACTGGTCGTCGATAAACCCCACCAACAGCAAAATGGAGCCGCCGAGCAAAATTGCCAACACCTGCACTAACACACTGTCGATCAGAATGGGCTTGAGTACGCTGGCGATAATCATGGCCGCCAGCACGCCTGCGTAGATCGCCATCCCGCCGGCATTGGGCAAGGGTTCGCGGTTTAGCCTGCGTTCGTTTGGCAAGTCGGCCCAGCCCACCTTGAGCGCAAACTGCCTTACGCTTGGGATAAAGCGCCAAGTGACCGCCCAGGCCACCGCAAAAGTAAAAACCACCGTGAGCCAGCCGCTGCCGGATGGATTGGCGATACCGAGGGTTTTTAGAAACTCGTTCATTTCAATGGAGGAATCAGCCGGCCTGAATCCGCGAATGGCAGGCTCTACTTGGTGCCGAAGATGCGGTCTCCAGCGTCTCCCAGCCCCGGTACAATGTATCCGTGGTCGTTCAAGCGCTCGTCTACCGCGGCCACCACCACCTCTACGTCCGGGTGCTCTTTCTTGATGCGCGCAAGCCCTTCTGGTGCCGCTAAAATACTCATCAGCTTTATCTGTTGTGCGCCGTAGCGCTTGAGGATAGCAATTGCGTGCACCGCGCTCCCGGCGGTGGCCAGCATGGGGTCGGTCAGGAAGACCCGGCGGCGCGCCACATCATCGGGCAGTTTGCAGTAGTACTCTACCGGTTCAAGGGTTTTGGGGTCGCGGTAGAGGCCGATGTGGCCCACACGCGCGGCGGGCACCAGCTTCTGGATGCCTTCCACCATAACCAGCCCTGCGCGCAAGATAGCCACCAAGGCGAGTTTCTTGCCCGTGAGCACTTTTACCGGAGCCTTGGCCAGCGGGGTCTCAATGGTTACTGTCTCGAGCTCGAGGTCGCGCATGGCCTCGTAGGCCATCAGCATGGATACCTCGGACATCAGCTCGCGAAAGTCTTTGCTGCCGGTGGTTTTGTCGCGCAGGTGGCCCAGTTTGTGCTGGATCAACGGGTGATCCACAATGGTCGGTTTCATCGGAAAGAATCGTACCACGCGGGGGGTGAGAAGCTGATTGGAGCGGTGGAAGCAAAACACCGAAAGCTGACGTCTGAGGGCGGAGTGCAGGGGGGCTGAAGCCGCAGGCAGAAAGCCAGTGGCTGGAGGCTAGCCACGGGCAACGAGTTATCGGACAACCGGCCCAACCTCAGTCTGCAAAGCTGTGGTAAAAACTTATTGCCAGCGGGAGTTTTTCGCGCGCCGCCTGCAAAAAACCATCGGGTTGTTTGGCGTTGAACCAATAGAGGTCGTGCAGATAAGTGAGCGGGACGTAGAACCGGAGCCGCCGCCAAAGGCCCGCTTTATCGGGGTAGGTTCCAACGATCTGCTTGAGGGCTGCATTAGCGGCTTCGGTTCCAAGAAGGTCCAGGCTGCCAGTTTTCAGAATCGCCAGGTCTCTAGCGGGGTCCTCGCCTCCGGCGCGGCCCCAGTCCACCAACAGAACCTCCGGGCAGGTTTGGGGGGCATCTTTGTCTTTGAGCAAGACGTTGCCGGCCCAGGGATCGTTATGGCAGAAGGCGAACGGAATTCCCGAGACCTCGTCCAGATGTCCGCGCAGCTTGTCAAGCAGCGGAAGGGCGGCCTCGCTCAGCCCGTTAGGGCTAGTTATTTCTAGGCCTTCCAGCGCTCCCTCAAACAGGACAAGGCGTTCTTCCAACTTAGACCTCGAGCTCACCCCTGCCTCTTGCATGGCGTGCAGGCGGCGGAATGTTTCGGCGAGCGCTTCCAGCTTGGCTTGGTCGAATCCTTCCCGGCTGAAAGGTTTCCCCGGAAAGCGCTTCAACACCAGCACCCCGTGGCCCTCGAGTTCCAGCACCTGTACCAGGTAGCTTTGCAGGCCAGCCTTGGCCATGTTTTCAGCTTCCTTCTCCGCAAGGTGCCGCTCGCCCTGGCCAAACACCTTGAATACTTTGTCGTCCGCGCGGTATACACGGGCCTCGGAACCTTCGCGAACAGGCCTGAGCCGGACGCGGTAACGCTCCTCCAAGGACGCGCGGACGTTCATGGCTAACAAGCTTACCGCAGCGAGGAACCCCGGACCCTTCGTTGGCGAACCGGGCGGGCGGCTTATTCCGGGTGACACCGCCAAGGCTTCAGGGCTGGGTGGGGCGGTGCAACATCTGAACGAAGGGCTAATATGATGGGGACCATGATCCGCATCCTGTTGGCCGATGACCACAACCTTTTCCGCCAGGGGCTCAAGAGCCTTCTGGAGGCTGAGCCGGACTTTCGGGTGATCGGTGAGGCCTCGGATGGCCGTGAGGCGCTGCGGCACGGCCTCGAGGCCCACCCCGACATCATCCTGATGGATATCCAGATGCCGGTGCTGGACGGCGTGCAGGCCACCCAGGAAATTCTGAACGAGTGGCCCGGCGCCAAGGTCATCATGCTCACCATGTACCGCCAAGACGGTTACGTGTTCGAGGCGGTAAAGACGGGAGCGCGCGGATACTTGCTCAAGGACATGGACGCCAAAGAGTTGGTGGAAGCCATTCGGCGGGTCTATCATGGCGAGGTGCTCCTGGATTCCGACCTGGCGGAGAAAATCATCCAAGACTTCAAGGCCAAAGAGGAGGCTAAACCCAGGTCTCACGCGGAGCTCTCGGACCGCGAGGTGCAGATCCTCAAGCTGGTGGCCCATGGCCGCACCAATCTGGAAATCGCCATGGAGCTTTCGCTCTCGGAAAAAACCGTGCGCAACCGACTCTCGGAAATCTTTCAAAAGCTTCACCTCAACAACCGCACCCAGGCGGCGCTGTTTGCCCTGCGCGAGGGCTTGGCCGAGGGCGGCGAAAACCAAACATGAACCAGGTCATAAGCCAGGGACCGCTAGAGCTGCTTGCGGAGTTTGCCCCCATAGCGGGGGATGAAGCTCGGGGCAAGTGGATTGAATCGAGGCTAAAAAGAATGGGCCTAGAAACAACTAGCCCTAACGGGCTGAGCGAGGTCCGGCGTGACTCCCTCGGCAACATCTTTGTGGGCAACGGCCGCTTGCTGTTGGTTTCCCATATGGACACGGTGCTCACGCCTGGGACCTTGTACCGTGGCCAGAACCGCTGGCAAGGCCCTGCGGTGGGCGACAATTCAGCGGGCATCGCGGTGCTTCTTTCGCTGGCACCAAAACTCAGCGCCCTGGGTGCCAGCCTGGCCTTCAGCGTGGGTGAGGAAGGCTTCGGCAACCTCAAAGGCGCCCGCGCACT
>JAMCQK010000229.1 GCA_023382135.1 Deinococcus sp. | reverse complement strand
CAGCGCGGCTTTTCAAGCCTTCCGGCAAACTCAGGCTGGAGATACTCAGCGTGGATTTGTATCTGGTTCTCAGCTCGGTTTCTGGCTGGGGGATACCACATCCCGCGAATGAACAAAAGCGCCCCCGGCACCCCGACGGCACCCGCCCCGTGGCACTTAGGGCTGCTTCCTTCCGGACCTGACCCGGTTCGTGCTGGTGCGCCGCGTCGGACCGAGGACGCGAAACGAGTCTAGCACAGTTACCCGCGCGCTCCAAAAAGGGGTTTTGCCACGCCTGCCACCGTATAATCAGCGTCATGAGCGCAGCTCTGGAAATCCAGGATCTGGGCAAGCGCTACGGGCGCAAACCGGTCCTCGAGGGCGTCAACTTTAGCGTTGGGCCGGGAGAGGTCTACGCGCTTGCGGGGCCGAACGGCTCCGGCAAGACCACGCTGATCCGCCTGGCCACCGGCTTGGCGTTCCCCACCAGTGGCGCTGTCCGCATGTTGGGTGAGGATCTGCACAGCGGCGGCTACGCGGTCAAGCGGATGCTGGGTGCGGTGGTGGAGGCTCCCGCGGCTTTTTACCCCCATATGACCGGCAGGCAAAATTTGGATATGCAGGCTTTCCTCACCGGCCTCGAGGACGCCTCCGCGCGCATCCGCGAGGTGCTCGCCAGGCTGGAACTGCTGGCGGTGGCCGACCAGAAGGTGGGTACTTACTCGCTGGGCCAGCGCCAAAGGCTGGGCCTGGCTTCGGCCATTCTGCATGAGCCCCAGGTGCTGATTCTGGACGAGCCCACCAGCGGCCTGGACCCCCAGGGAATCCAAAAAGTCCACGAGATTCTTTCCGAGCTTGCCAGGCAGGGGGCCGCGGTGCTTCTCTCCACCCACCACCTGCGCGAGGTTTCGGCTTATGCGCACAAGGTGGGCATTCTGGGGGGCGGCAGGCTGCTGGAAGAAGTGGTCCTCCAGGCCGAGAACGAGCGTTACCGGCTCAGAGTGAGCGACCCGGAAAAAGCGGCCAGCGTGCTCAAGACGGTTTCAGATATTTCGAGCGTTCTCGCGCGCGATGGGCTGGTGTTCTTCGAAGGGCGCCCCGAAGCCGCGCTCGCCACCTTGGTACGCGAAGGGTTCAGGGTCTACGGCCTCGAGGCCGACTACTTCGACCTTCACGACTACTACCGGGAGCGCGTGAAAAATGCTTAGGATCCTGGTCTGGGAATTCGGCAAGCTTATTCGCTTGCGCTCGGTACAGGTTGGCCTGCTGGCCTCGTTATTGCTGCCGGTCTTGTGGGTGATTGCTCCCGGCCTTCGCAACCAGTTTCACCTCAACCTGATCTCTGCCTGGCAGGTGCCCGCGCTCTCGCTCCGCACCGGCATGGACTTCCTCTTTCCTTTCCTGGTAGCCATGGCCGCCGCCGAGGTGCTCGGCAGCGAGGTCTCCTTGGGCACGCTTAAATCGGTGCTTTTGCGCCCTTCGCCGCGCTCGCGGCTACTGCTGGCCAAGCTCTTGGTGGCGCTCCTCTACCCTTTCCTGCTCTTGGCCACCAGCCTGGCGGGTTCGCTCTTGGTGGGCATTCCGTACGGTTTGGGAAATTTCTACGGCGGTACTGGCCTGAACCAGCCGGATGCCATCCAGGCCTTCGTGGGTATGGGCCTTATGACCTCTCAGGCCGCCTTGTTGGAAGTGGTCAAAGCCCACTTGCTCGCCGGCTTGGTGCTCGCGCCCATTGCGGCGCTGTCTCTGCTCTACGGAACCATCTTCCTGGCCACCACCACGGCGGCGCTGGCGGCCATTTCTTCGCTATTGTTGATGCGTTTGTTGGTAGCTTTTCCGAGCGTGCAGCCTTTCCTGCTCACCACCTATCTTGGGCTTTACGTAGAGCCTAGCAGCCTCTTTATGGGCCTCTCGCTCTTGTTCATCTACACCGCCGGTTTCTCCGGGCTTGCCATGCTGGTATTCGACCGAAAGGACGTGTAAAGACAGCCGGAAGCTTGGGGTGCAAAGTGTTGAGTAGTACCGGCTCAAGTTTCTCTTTTAATCCGATGCCGGGCTTTTGGGTTTTGGCCATTCAGCCTTAGGCTGGTTGTATGAGCAAGCTCACCCACTTCGAAAAAGGCAAGCCCCGTATGGTAGATGTCTCGCACAAAGAGCCCACCGTGCGCACCGCCACGGCAGAGGCTTGTGTAAAGCTAACCAAAGAAGCGGTGAAGACCCTGCGGAATGGCACCACGCGCAAAGGCGACCCGCTAACCGTGGCCCAGCTTGCGGGAATCATGGCCGCCAAAAAAACCAGCGACCTGATCCCCCTCTGCCACCCTATTCCCATCTCCAACGCATCGGTTGAGCTGGAGTTTTTGCCGGAAAAAGCGTTGATCAAAATTACCTCCACCGTGCGCACCAAGTCCGAGACCGGTGTGGAGATGGAAGCTTTGACCGCCGCCGCCGTGGCCGCGTTAACGGTCTACGACATGCTCAAGGCGGTGAGTAAGGGTCTCGAGGTCAGCCACGTGCGGCTCCTCAGCAAAACAGGGGGGAAGTCGGGAGACTGGCTTAGAAAGGGTTTTGCCGCTCCCCGCTGATTACCACGCAGGCAAAAGAAAACGCCAGGCGCCTTATACCGTCTCCGATTACTTCAGGGCGGAAATCGCTCCAAAATAATCCGGCTGAAGGGAGCCGGAAAGCCGATAAATTCGCCATCTACAGAATGGCTAAGTTAGCGAATTTACCGGCACTGGTACTGCCTGGCGTTTTGTGTATTCAGCCGAAGATTGCGGGCTACCAGAGGTAGAAGATGGTCACGATAAACAGCCAGACCGCGTCCACCAGGTGCCAGTACATGCTGGCGCCCTCCAGGGTCCCATGGTTATGCGAGTCCAGCTTGCCCTTGAGCGCCTGGTAGTACGCCAGCGAGAGGCCGGTGCCGCCAATCACCACGTGGGCGCCGTGGAGGCCGACAATTATGAAGAACGCTGCCGCCCACAGTTGTTCCTGATAGCTCACATGTTGGCCGAAGTTGGCAAACTCATATACCTGGAAAATGAAGAAGGTTGCGCCCAAAATAATGCTGAGCAGGAGCCCAAAGCGGAAGGGGCTCGGTTTGCCCGCGCGCAGGTCGTGGTGGGCGTAGTGGACCGTAAACGAGCTTGACACCAGGAAGAAGGTATTGAGCAGCGCCAGCCAGAGCGCGGGGCGTTCCTCCGGGGGGGTAGCGTTGCCGGTAAGGCGCAAGTAGAGGTATCCGGCAATCAGAATCCCAAAGAGCGCGATCTCGGAGACGATGAACCAGGCCATCCCCATCCAGGCGTTGGATTTGCCAGTCACGGTGTGGTGCTCCACTGGGTGGTCGTACTCAAGACGGCCCGCCCAGCGGAAGAGCGAGTACAAGAAAGTAGGGATGCCCACCAGCAGCCAGCCGTTGAGCACTCCGCCGGAGGTCCAAGGAAGCGCCACGCCGATGCCGGAGATAAAGAGGCCAAGCGCGGTCCAGAAGGGCCAGGCGGTGGGCGCGGGGAGGTGAATATCCCTGAGGTCCACCGGCTCGGGCTTCAGGCCCAGTTTTGGCCAGTCGTAGAGTGGGCGTTCGGAGTCGAAGCGGGTGGGGAACCGGACCGCAAAATTGTAAAAGGGTGGCGGTGAGCTGGTGGCCCACTCCAGCGTGGAGCCTCCCCACGGGTTGTCGGGGGCCCGCTTTCCACGCATAAAGCTTTGCACCATGCCAATCACCCAGAAGATGCCGCCAATAGTCAGCAGAACAGCGCCAATAGTCGAAACAAAGTTGAGCTCGTTCCACAGGTAGTTGCCGTCCGGATAGCTGGCGTAGCGCCTGGGCATCCCCAAAAACCCGAGCACGTACTGCGGCATAAAGGTCAGCAAGTAGCCAACCAAAAAGAACCAGAAGTGTAACCGCCCAAAGCGTTCGTCATAGAGCCTTCCGGTAATCTTGGGCCACCAGTAGTAGAGCCCGGCGAACGCCAAAAAGCCCGAGCCGGCCATGAGCACGTTATGAAAGTGCCCCACTACAAAATAGGTGTCGTGCACGGCGTAGTCGAAGGGAGCAACCGCAAGCATTACACCGGTGATACCGCCCAGAAGGAAATTGAACATGAAGCCGAGCACAAATAGTAGCGGGGTCTTGAAGTCCAGTTGCCCGCCCCACAGGGTTCCCAGCAGGTTGAAAATTTTGACGCCGGTGGGAACCGCCACCAGCACGGTAAAGAACACGAAAACTAGTTGGAAGAGCAGGCTCTCGCCCACGGTAAACATGTGGTGCGCCCAGACCAGAAACCCTACGAGCGCAATGCCCAGCTGGGCAAACACCATGGCGCGGTACCCAAATATGGGTTTGCGCGCAAAAGTAGAAGCCACCTCGGCGGCAATACCCAAGTAGGGCAGCAGCATGATGTAGACCGCCGGGTGCGAGTAGAACCAGAAGAACTGCTGGTAGAGAACCGGGTCGCCGCCGATATCCGCGTTAAAAAGCGTGAGGCCCAGCTTGCGGTCGAGAAGAACGAGCAAGCTGGCCGCGGTGATTCCGGCCAGCGCAAACAGCGATAAGAGGGAAGTGGCAAAGATACTCCAGGCAAAGATGGGCATCTTCCACAGGCTCATGCCTTTAGCTCGAAGGTTGTATACGGTGGCGGCGAAGTTGGCCGAGCCCAGGAGCGATGAAACTCCCAACATCAGGACGCCCACCATCATGAAATCGCTACCCGGGCCTTGTTTAGCAGAAAGGGGCCAGTAGAAGGTCCAGCCAACATCGGGCCCGCCGCCAAAGAAGAGCGAGGCGTAGATAACCAGGCCGGAAAACAGGAACAGCCAGGCGGCAAATGCGTTGATGCGGGGCAAGGCTACGTCGCGTTCACCCAGCATCAGAGGCAGCATAAAGTTGCCAAACCCGTTCAGGCCCGCCGGAATGATGAAGTAAAGAAGCATGGTGGCCCCGTGCAGGGTGAGGAGTTGGTTGTAGGCGTCGCCCACCACCAGGGTGTTATTGGGTATGGCGAGCTGAAAACGGATCAAGAGCGCCATCAAACCAGCCAGGCCGAAGAAGAAAAAGGCGGCCACCAGATAAATCAGGCCGACCTTTTTGTGGTCACTGGTAGTCATCATGTCCCAGACCAGCGCCCCGAATCCTGGGCTTCCTGAGGGTTTAGCGGGAGCGTGTACTGCCATCTCAGTCTCTCCTATATCTCACTAGAACTTTGGCAGCTTACTGAAATCGAGCCCTTCGATCTTGAGCCCGTTCAGGTAGCTGGCTATGGCCTTGACGTCTTCATCTTTGAGTCCGGGGAAGGGGGGCATCTTGGAACCAGGCTTGACGCCGGGGGAGTTCCGAATCCAGGCTTCGAGGAGGGCATCCTTATCCTTACCCTCCCAAATACCAGAACCCAAGGTGGTGCGGTTCCCGTAGAACGAGAGGTCGGGCCCAATCTTGCCCTGGGAAGCGGTACCTTTCACCGTATGGCAGCTGGCGCAGTTCTGTTGAAACAGGGTCTCGCCTTTTTGTGTGTTGGCATCGGCCAAAGCCGGGGGCTGGAAGTTCTTGGCGCCCGCCACAAAGCGGTCGAACTGCTCTTGCGAAACCACCAAGACCCGGAAGCGCATGTTGGAGTGCGAGGCCCCGCAGAGCTCGGCGCACTGGCCGTAGTAGTTGCCTTCTTTTTCGGGCGTGAAGGAAAGGTTAATCTTCACCCCAGGAATGGCATCCTGCTTGCCCACCAGGCTCGCAGCCCAGAAAGAGTGGATCACGTCAACAGAGGTGACCACCAAGTGGACCGGCTTGCCCACTGGAACAATCAGCTCGTTGGAGTTCCGGATCCCCAGCTCGGGGTAGTTGAAGTCCCACCAGAACTGGTGACCGGTGACTTCTATTTTCATGGCATCCAGGGGGGGTTTGCTCAGTCTGACCAAGCTCTGGGCAGTAAGCCCAAAAATGACCAAAACGATGACCAAAGGGATGGCAGTCCACCAGACCTCGAGGCGGTCATTCCCGTGAATTTGCGGCGGTTCGCCTTCTTGGCCGGGGCGCTTCCGAAACTTGACTACGGTATAGATCAGAGCCCCAATGACCACTATCGAGACGAATGCGGCAAACCACATCACCCATACCAGCAACCTTGAGACCTCACGGTTGTAAGCCGTGCCCGGATCCAGAATGTTGATGACGCGCCCCTCGGCAAAGGCCAACGTAAACAACCCAAGACCAACCAGAACCAGACTTCGTGCCAACATCACCCCTCCACGTTTCACATCCATAGTGACCGGTCCACCGCGATAAGCGTAAAAACCAAGGCCAGATAAAGCATAGAGTACTTGTACAAAGAGACCGCGTGTTGGCGGTCAGGGTTCCGGTAAAGGCCCAAGCTTCGGGCAATGAGCACGGCATTGAGCAGTATTCCCGCAACCAGATAAGCCAGCCGGACCTCACCTAAGAGGACTGGCATCAGCGTGATGATGGCGGTCAGAACGGCATAAAGCACAATCTGGAGCGCTGTGGCTTTATCGCCATGAACCACCGGCAGCATGGGAACGCCCACTTTCTGGTAGTCCTGTTTAATCATCAACGCCAGCGCCCAGAAGTGTACCGGGGTCCAAAAAAACACCATGGCGAAAAGGTACCAGGCAAACAAGTCCAGGTATCCAGTAACCGCCGCAAAGCCGACCAGCGGCGGGAAAGCCCCGGCGGCTCCGCCTATCACAATGTTGCTCCAGAACCGCCGCTTCATGTAGAAGGTATAGATCAACACGTACCAGACAAGCCCAGCAAGCGCCAACACCGCCGTTAGCAGATTTGCCCCGCGCCAGAGGATTGCAAACGATAACACCGTGAGCACGGCGGCAAAGGCAAAGGCATTCTCGGCAGAAATTTTCCGCGTCGCTGTGGGACGCTTGGAGGTGCGCTGCATGCGGGCATCGATGTCGCGGTCCACCACCATGTTGAAAGCATTGGCCGCGCCCGCCGCCATGTATCCGCCCACCCCCGCAACCAGCAACAACCCCGCTCCGGGCCAGCCGCCAGCAGCGGCGAACATGGAGGCCAGCGTGGTGAAGAGGAGCAGGCTGATGACCCTGGGCTTGGTCAGCCAAAAGTAATCGCGCCAAGTGGCGCGCTCAGATTGAGCCGCTACTTCGGACAACTGCACCCCTACAGGCTACAGGAAAGAGCATCAAAATTGAAGCGCTATACATACTCGGAATATTCCGTACTTTTTACAACAAGCTCTAAGCATCTCCAGTCTAAGTTTGTCGAAAGGCCTGAAAGGCCGCGCTGTGTTCCTGCCCGCTTCGCAGCATGCGGGCCTTGCTCACTATGGAGATACTTAGACTGAGTTTATCGGCTTGCAGGCGCCTGGATTGTGCGGGAAAGCGCCGAAACCGAGGTGAGTACCAGCGCAATCCAGATGAGGTCGGCAACCAGCAGGTGCACAATCTGCATCCATACGGGCGCAAGCAAGATAACGTTCAAGGCCCCCAAGGCCAACTGGAGAATGACAAGCGATAAAACCGATCTCGCCAGGGAAGCGGTCTGAAGGGAGCTGTGGCTAGATTGAAGGCGGAACATGGATATTCCCACATACAGCCCCACCAGCACCGCGATCAGCGGATGAAGGGTTCGGAGCCTCAGGAGCAGGTGGGCACCCGGGGAAACGTCCTGGCTTAGGCCTTCGAAAAGGCTGGACGCAGGGAACAAGGTATCGCCCAGCGCGGCAATAGCTCCCGAAATCGCCAGGACAAGCACACCCGCCAGTCCAATGACCAACAGGGTGAAGGTGCGTCGGTGGGACGAAAGCTCCAGTCTTTGATCCGGGTAAGTTGCCCACCAGGCAGTGAGCGTGAGCCAAGCGGTGAGCAGCAAGGTGTTGACTAGGTGGACACCCATCACCACCACCCTGGCCACGCTGTCGTTGGTGGTGACCCAGCCAAAAAGCACCAGGCTGGCGCCAAGAAAGGCCTCGAGCACCAGGAAGCAGCCCGCAAGCACCGCGCCCAGGCGCACCAGGTGCCCTTTGGGGAAAAACCTAAACGCTCCGATTACCAGGCCCGCAACCAAGAGAAGCAGCACCCCGCTGCTTGCGCGGTGGGTAAACTCGATGATGGTTTCGAGCTCCGGGCTACGGGGGATAACCTGCCCGTTGCAGCTGGGCCAGCGGCTCCCGCAGCCAGCGCCAGAGCCGGTGGCGCGCACAAAAGCGCCCCAGAGAATGACCGCCAGGTTGAACCCCAGCACGCCCCAGGCGTAGGCGGAAAAGTAGTCAGCGATAGGCCTCGAGGCCCTGTGTTTATCCCTCCTCATACACAACCCCCGGCTCCGGCAATCAACTCAAACACCCACCAACGATACTTTGGTTATCCTGCAACCTTCGGCCCCGCGTTCCTGACCGCTTCCGAAACCCTGTCAGCATAGTGGGAGAAGTTCTCCGCAAACATGGAAGCAAGCTTCCGCGCCTGCCGGTCGTACTGCTTCTTGTCCCGCCAGGCGTCCCGCGGCCAGAGGATTTCCCTGGCAACGCCGGGGGCCACTTCTGGAACCTGAAAGCCAAACAGCGGGTCTTCTCTAAAACCCACTCTAAGCAGGCTTCCCGAAAGAGCCGCGTTCAAGAGTGCGCGTGTGTGCGCTAGGGGGAATCTGCTCCCCACCCCATAAGGGCCACCGGTCCAGCCGGTGTTCACCAGCCAGACCTCTGGCTGGTGCTGGCGGATGCGTTCGCCCAAGAGCTCGGCGTAGGCAAAAGGATGCAGCGGCATGAAAGGCGCTCCAAAACAGGCCGAGAAAGTTGCCTTGGGCTCGGTCACGCCGCGCTCGGTCCCAGCCACGCGGGCGGTATAGCCAGAAAGAAAGTAGTACATAGCCTGCTCAGGGCTGAGCTTGGCGATAGGCGGCAGAACCCCGTAAGCGTCCGCCGAAAGAAACACAATGTTCTTCGGGTGAGAAGCCATGCCCGAGGGGACCATGTTCTGGATGTGAGCAAGCGGGTAAGAGCTACGGGTGTTTTCGGTCTTGGAGTCGTCGTCCCACTCCACCCGGCGGCTTTCCGGGTTGATGACCACGTTTTCCAGGATGGTCTCGAACTGGCTGCTGGCTTCCCAGATGAGCGGTTCGCTGTCTTGCGAAAGCCGGATTACTTTGGCGTAGCACCCGCCTTCAAAGTTGAAGATGCCGTGGGGGCCCCAGCCGTGCTCGTCGTCGCCAATCATGGGGCGGCCATTGTCGGTGGAAAGCGTGGTCTTGCCGGTGCCGGAGAGGCCAAAGAAGACCGCCGAATCCCCCTCCACGCCCACGTTGGCGGAGCAGTGCATGGGAAAGACGTCCTGTTTGGGCATCAGGTAGTTCATTACCGAGAAGATGGATTTTTTGATTTCGCCGGCGTACTTGGTGCCTACAATGAGAACCATCTTGCGGGCAAAGTTGATCCCCACAAACACCTCGCTGCGGGTGCCGTCGCGGTCCGGCACGGCGTGAAAGCTGGGCGCGTGGATTACGCTGAAGTCTGGGGCAAAGGCCTCGCTTTCATCATCGGCGCCGAAGTGCCTGGGGGCAATGAACATGTTGCGCGCAAAAAGCGCGTGCCAGGGGCTTTCGGTAATCACCCGCACCGCCAGGCGGTGATTGCGGTCTGCGCCGGCGTAGAGATCTTGCACGTAAAGTTCGCGCTCGGCAAGGTGGCCCGCCACCCGCTGAAAGAGCGCCTCGAATGCCTCGGGCTGGAAGGGCTGGTTTACCTCGCCCCACCAGATATCGCCGAGCACATCCGGGCTTTGCACCACAAACTTGTCGCGCGGGCTTCTGCCGGTGTAGGGCGTGGTGTCCACCACCAAAGACCCCCGGTGCGCCAGCACCCCCAGGCCTTGCTTGACGGTGTGCTCGACAAGGGTGGGTGAGGGCGTGTTCCAAA
>JAMCQK010000050.1:3368-9854 GCA_023382135.1 Deinococcus sp. | reverse complement strand
ATTTACCCTGCTTGGCGGGGTTTTCCCGCGCCCGCGACAAGGGTGGCTTGTGGCACAAGCAGAAACCATCCGCTTTGTGCCCTCAAACTTTAGATACCTTGTTGGCGGTGAGGCTAATCAAGCCGGACAAGTTTGAACGCCAAAAACGGATAGCGCCCTGCCGGGCATAAGCCTAGCTTCTGGATATGCTGAGTCCTGTGGCCCATTCTCTGTCCTCGGACGACACTGCCCGCTGGCAGGCGGTGCTCCGGCGCGACTCCCAAGCGGATGGCGAGTTTGTCTATGCCGTACGGTCAACGGGTATCTACTGCCGCCCCTCTTGCCCTTCGCGGCGTCCAGGGCGTGAGCAAGTAATGTTTTTTGCCGAGCCAGTGGATGCCGAGGCTGCGGGCTTTCGCGCCTGCCGGCGTTGCCGTCCCATAGAAGCTCAAGCCAGTGTGGAGCTGGTACGGCGTGCGTGTGACCTACTTGAGACAGACCCCGAATCTACCCGGACCCTGGCCGCATGGAGCAGCGCTCTCGGCGTGAGTGCGGGACGCTTGAGGCAAGCGTTCAAGAACATACTAGGCGTTAGTCCGCGGGGCTATGTAGAAGCACGTAGGTTAGAGCGCTTAAAAACACAACTTCAGGCAGGCGAGCAGGTCACCCGCGCCCTTTACGAAGCGGGTTATGGTTCAAGCAGCCGTTTGTACGAGGGAGCAAGGGAAAAACTAGGCATGACCCCGGCCACCTACCGTAAAGGTGGAGCAGGGGAGCGCATTGCCTATGCAACTACCCCCTGTCCGCTGGGCTGGCTGCTGGTAGCCGCAACCCATCATGGACTTTGCGCGGTGCGGCTGCGGGATAGTGAACAGGAACTGCTTGAGACACTCCGGGTGGAATTTCCGCAGGCCGATCTTTACGCTGACCCCGTTGCCCTTCAGGTTCACCTCGAGGCCCTCCTGCGGTACCTCGAGGGCCAGCAGACCACCCTGGACCTGCCCCTCGACCTCCGGGCAACCGCTTTTCAACTGCGCGTCTGGGAATACCTGCGTACCATCCCCTACGGCCAGACCCGCTCCTATGGCCAAGTGGCTCAGGCCATCGGCGAGCCCAAGGCCGTGCGTGCGGTAGCGGCGGCCTGTGCGGCCAACCCGGTAGCGCTGGTGATCCCTTGTCACCGGGTAGTGAAGTCCGACGGCTCTCTCAGCGGGTACCGCTGGGGCGTGAAACGTAAACGCAAGCTGCTCGGCCTAGAAGCAACTAGCCCTCACGGGCTGAGCGAGGCCCAGGGCGCGGGCATGGTGGCTGAAAATGCCCAAGGCTTATGAACCAGCCAGCATCTACGCCAACACAACAACCTGCTCCACGCACCGCGGTTATTCTTGCGCTTCTCACGGTCTACCTGGTCTGGGGTTCAACCTACCTAGGCATCAAGATTGCGGTGGAAAGTATCCCGCCTTTGTTCATGTCTGGCTGGCGTTTCATTATCGCAGGCTTGGGGCTGCTGCTCTTTCTTCGGGCAAGCGGCGCAGCCTGGCCCACCCGCCAAGAATGGATTAGCTCGGCCAAGGTGGGCCTTTTGCTGATGGTAGGCGGGAATGGCGGCGTAACCCTGGCCCAGTACCTTGGTATCAGCTCGGGGATTGCGGCCACACTGGTAGCGCTCATGCCGGTCTGGTTGGCGCTGTGGGAGACCCTCTGGGGTACACGGCCTTCCAGGCTCGAATGGTCGGGCATGGCGCTGGGCTTTTTAGGCGTGTTGCTTCTTTTCAGCAAAAGCGGCTTTCGCTCTAGTCCCCTGGCCGTTGCAACCATTTTGCTGGCCCCGGTGTGCTGGTCGCTGGGTTCCTCGCTTAGCCGCAGGTTGGCGCTGCCTAAAGGCTTTATGGCGAGTGCCGCAGAAATGCTTACGGGCGGGGTAGCCTTGCTCGCGCTCAGCTTCGTGCTTGGCGAGCGTTTTGAGCACGCGCCATCGCCGCGCTCCGGCTATGCATTTTTCTACCTGACTATTTTCGGGTCGTTGCTAGGGTATAGCGCCTACATGTATCTGCTGGCTAACGTCCGCCCCACACTTGCTTCCAGCTATACCTACGTGAACCCGGCCATCGCGGTTCTTCTCGGAGTTTGGTTGGCCAACGAGTCCATAGGCTGGCCCGGCTTGGGGGCCTTGTTGGCGATTCTCTTGGGTGTCGGGCTCATTGGTGTGAGCCGCGGGCAAGAAACAAATTGACACCCCAGAAAAGCCCCTCTAAGATATTGGGTGCCCGGACCCATCTCGTCCAGCGGGCAGATTTGGGGCGTCGTCTAACGGCAGGACAACGGTCTTTGGATCCGTTTATCGTGGTTCGAATCCACGCGCCCCAGCCATTTTTACCAGTTCATCAATAAGGTTATTCAGACCAAAATTGCGATTAGGCCTCAACGGTCGGTATCGGAGCCGCTCTATCTTTGAAATAGAACGGAGGTAGGTTGTATTGGGGCGCAGAATACTTGATAATATGTTCTCTATGGGTACGCTTGCGCCAATTGTGGTTGTGACCCACAGTCCAGCCATCCAGGCATTACTGGAAATGATTTTCGAGGAAGAAGGGCTGCCAGGTGCGTTTTTCACCAGCCCCAAGGAAGGGCTGGCCTTTCTCAAGGAAAACACGCCGATGCTCATCGTGCTGGAGGACGGGCTGAACCCGGATGCGTTTACCCTGGCCTCGAGGATCAAGATGATCCCACGGCTCCGCCAGATTCCCCTGGTGTTGTTGGCCGAGGAGACCGACTTCACCAAGACTACTGCCGAGATTAGCGGCGTGGACCATATCCTTTCCAAGCCCATTGACCGCAAGCGCTTTATGGCTTTGCTTCAGCAGGCGGACAAGACCGCAAGCCCGCCCAACTGAGCTTATTTTCATCGCTAGCCGGGGCCCCAGATGCCGCGCCGAGTGGCTTTTCATTTTTGCCCACGGTAGACTGGCGCCGTGCGCGGAATGTTCCGCTATATTCGGCTCTTGGTGCTTGCTGGGCTGGTGGGAGGTGTTCTTGCCGGGGCGGGGCTCGCATACCTGCTTACGCGGAATCTGCCCAGCCTGGAGGGCCTCGAGGACCTGCGTTTTGCCGCCAATAGCACCCTGTTTGCCCGTGACGGCACCCCCATAGCATCGGTGGCGCCGGTGGAGGACGGCCGTAACGTCAGCCGGATGCTGGTAAAGCTCTCCGACGTGTCCCCGGCGGCAGTGGCGGCAGTGGTGGCTTCGGAGGACCGGCGCTTTTTTCAGCACTACGGGGTGGACTTCGTGCGGCTTTTCGGCGGGCTTTACTACACCCTGCGGGGCGACCTCCAGGGCGGGAGCACCATCTCAACCCAGGTGATCAAGAACACCCTGCTCAAAGATCTTGCCGGGGTGCGCGGGTTGGAGCGCAAACTCAAAGAGTTTCCTTTGGCCCTGGAGCTTGAGCGCCGCTATTCCAAGGAAGAAATTTTGGAGATGTACCTGAACGTTATTCCCTGGGGCAGCAACGCCCAAGGTATTCAAGCCGCCGCCCAAGCCTATTTCGACAAAGACGCCAGCGCGCTCACGCTTGCCGAGGGCGCCTACCTGGCGGTGTTGATTCCCGGTCCCAACGACCGCTATAAGGACCTTAAAGGGTCGCGTACGCGCATGCGCAGGCTTCTGGACAGCATGGTCAAAGACGGATGGATCAGCCAGCAGGATGCCACCGCAGCTTTGAAAGAACCTCTGGTCCCCAAGGGCTGGCAGGCGGCGTACGACGCAAGTTCCAATCTGGTGGCAAGCAAGTTGGTGGACCCTCGCGCCGTCGACGCGCCGGGACTCGAGGTTTTTTCGGCGCAACACTTTGTGCTGGAAGTGCGTAAGTTTCTGCGCCAGAGCAACATAACTGGCAAGGGCGGACTGAAAATTTACACTACCTTGGACCCCCGGATGCAGGCTGCGGCGGAGCGGGCGGTCACGGGCGTGCGCCTCCCGGTGGGGGCCGAGCTTGCGCTGGCGGCAATGGATCCGGAAACCGGCGAAGTTTATGCCATGGTAGGCGCGCGGCCTGGGACCGAAGGCGAGTTTAACCGCGCCACCCAGGCCTGGCGCAGCCCTGGCTCGGCAATCAAGCCTTTTGTCTACGGTACCGCGCTGGAAGCGGGCTGGACCCAGGCTGACATGGTGCGCGATTCCGAGTTTGTCTACCCCGACCCCAGCCAGCCGGGAGGGGTATACAAGCCCAAGAACTTCTCCGGTAAGTTTTTGAATACCTCGGTCACCATCCGCTATGCACTCGATCAGTCGCTGAACATTCCAGCTATCCGCACCGCCGAGGCCATTGGGGTCAAGCGCTTGGGCGACAAGCTGCAACTGGCGGGCTTCCGATTGACAAACGGGCCCAGCCTGGCTAACGCCATTGGAGGCGGGGCGGAAATTACCCCGGTAGGGCTCGCGGCGGCGTATGCGGCTTTTGTGAACGGAGGATACCGGGTCGAGCCCCAGCTAGTGTTAAGGGTGGTGGATGCGGGAGGCCTCGAGGTCTACCGCCCCGAACCCAAACGACTGTTACTGTTCAGCCCGCAGGTTGCTTACATGGTCTGGGACATGCTCAAAGGCTACGTCTACGACCTCGGCAAAGGCAGCTTGGCACGCGGAGCCGCCATCCAGGGCCGAATTGTGGGTGGCAAGACCGGCACCAGTAACCTGGCCAAAGACTTGTGGTTCGCGGGCGCCTCGCGCGGGCTGGTAGCCACGCTCTGGGTAGGCCGCGATGACAACAAGCCCCAGCGCTGGCGCAACGGCAGCGAACCTTCCAGCTCTACCGTCAACCCCGCTATCTGGCGAGCATTTGTTGAAGAAGCGCTGCGCGGGCGGCCTTCGGGAGACTTCTCCCAGCCGTCTGGACTTGCCTATGCCAAGGTGGATCTGATGTCGGGGCTGGCGAGTTCTACGGGTGTAAACATGCTCTTTACCAAGGAAAAGGCCTACCAGTTCCGCCTGCCCGAGCCCCCGCCGGAAGCGGCACCAGCCAGCGCTTTGCCTGCTGACGCGCCAACCGGTCCCATGGTGCTCATCTCGATTGACAAAACCACCGGCTGTCTGGCAGCGCCGGATACACCTCCTGAGCGCACTACCCGGATCCAGGTTCCAGAGGACAAGGTGAAATCGTACCGGTGCAATTAAGTATCTCCAGGGTGAGTTTGACCGAAGGGTCAAACTCACTAGGGCTAGAGGGAGCAAGGAACACGGTGTGGCTTTTCAAGCCTTTCGATAAACTTAGACTGGAGATACTTAACTCCACGGGGGCGCGGTGTTCTTTCGCCGCTTTGTTTGCTCGCCGCTCGGCGCATAGTTTGTCTATGAAGGTGCCGCTATGGCTTTGTTAGAGAACGTCCGCGTGGTACTGGTGGGACCACAAGAACCTATGAACGTAGGTGCGGTGGCGCGCGCCATGAAGAACTTTGGCCTTTCACAGCTTGGCCTGGTTATGCCGGAAGAACGCGTGGCCCAAGACCTGGCCTCGAGGCCAAATTCCAACGCCTACAAGCTGGCGGTGCACGCCGAGGATGTGCTCGAGAACCTCCGTGTCTATCAAAGCCTAGCCGAGGCGGTGTCCGGATGTGTCTTGGTGGTGGGAACCACCGTGCGCCCGAGAGACCTTCACACCGGCCCAGTGGTTTTTCCGCGCGAGGCCGCAAGCCAGGTGGTGCGGTTTACACAGCAAGGGTCAGTTGCGCTGGTTTTTGGCCGTGAGATGTACGGCCTCAGCAACGAGGAACTGGACCTTTCACACCTGGTTGTTCGCATACCTACCGCGCCCGAGCAGAAAAGCTTGAACCTTGCCCAGGCGGTCTTGCTCTGCTGCTACGAGATTTTTTTGGCCGCCGACGGTCCCGCTCCGCCCCCGGAAGAGGCTGTGGCCGGCCAGGACGCGCTCATGGGGTTATTCCAGGACCTCGAGGCCTACGTGCTCGAGACAGGCTTCACCGACGAAAACCGCCACCCCTATGCCAAACGCCGGCTGCGAAAAATTCTGCACAAGGCGCTGCTCACCCCTGGCGAGGTCCAACTACTGCGCGGCCTGCTGCACCAGAGCCGCTGGTACGCCGCCCACAAGCCCAAGTAAGCGCCCCCGGGACCTAAACCGCGTCCGGGCCCCTGTACAGAAGTCCCTGTCGCCGGTGGAGAATAGAAGCTATGGAAGCTACTAGCCTATCCCGCCGGGTCAAGCTTTTTCGCTTCCTGCTTCCCCTACTCATTTTTCTGCTGGTCCTGCTGGTAGAGTTCCTGCTGCGCTCACATCAGGTGGAGCCTTGGATCCGCTGGGTACGCGTGGCGTTTTATGGCCTTCTCGGCCCCTTAGTTACCTACCTGACGCTTGAATGGATTGCCCAGCAGGTGCATTCGCGCGAATCTGCGCAGGAGTCGCTGGCGGCGGCCAACCGCCATATGGCGTGCGTGGGCGAGCTTCTCAAACTGGCGCTCTCGGCGGAAAACCTGGAGCAGGCCTCGCGCGGAA
>JAMCQK010000050.1:0-3358 GCA_023382135.1 Deinococcus sp. | reverse complement strand
TTCAGCCTCGCCCTCCGCCAGCATCACCTATGAAGGTATACACGCCAGGGCAGCGAGTTCTCAGAACAGGCCGGGCGGACAGACGGCGTGGAGCACGATACTGCCTTTCTCCCCGCCTGATGAGCTGGGGGAGAGCCCGGGTGGCCTCGAGATCCGGCTTACGCGCCCACCCAGTCTAGAGGAGGAGCAGTTCTTGCAGGTCCTCACCGCCGAACTCGCGGGCGCGCTCGGCGGGGTTAGGGCGCGGACCCTTGACATGCTGACAGTCTTCGATGTGGACGAAGACCTGCGGGCGGAAGCCAACCTGGACCGGCTGCTGGAGCGCCTGCTCGAGCGCATTCTTGGCTGGGCGCAGGCCAGAGCGGGTGGCGTTTTACTTTTAGACCCGGATGGTTTCATCCGCCCGAGAGTAACACGCGGACTTAGCTCGCTCAGCCAGCCCTTTGTGCCGGAAGGCCGCTGGAAAGAGGCTTTGGCGGCACCCGGTTTTGTGGAGGACAACCTGCTGGCCTTGCCGCTAAAGGGCCAGTCGCCCATTGGGCTGCTGCTGGTGGAGGGCGAGGCTGAAAAACTACGACAGCAGCTCTCTTTCTTGCGCTTCCTGGCGAGCCAAGTGGCCTCGGCGGTGCGGAATGCCCAAGCCTATTTGCGCGCCGAGGAGCTTGCCCTCACCGAAGAACGCAACCGTATCGCCCGTGAGATTCACGACGGCCTGGCGCAGTCGCTCGCGTTCATGGCCTTGAAGCTGGACCTGGCCGAAAGACTGCTGATCAGCCAGCCTGAGCGGGCGTTGGTTGAGGTGGCCACCGTCAAGAACACTCTGCGCACGCAGATCCGCGAGGTTCGCAGAAGCTTGTTTGCCCTAAGGCCCCTGGACCTCGAGCGCTACGGTTTTCTGGAGTCGGTCAAGCGCTATACCGAGGCCTTTGCCGAGCAGGCCGGGTTTCGGTTAAGGCTCGGCCTGCCAGAACAGGTTTCTCTCTCGCATGCGTCGGAACTGGTTATTTTCCGGGTATTGCAGGAGTCGCTTACTAACGCGGTGAAGCACGGCAGTCCCGCCTTGGTGGAGGTCCGCCTCGAGGCCAGAGGGGAGCGCGGCGCCACGCTGGAAGTCACTGATAACGGCAAAGGGTTTGACCCCCAAGAGAAGGCGCGCGCGGGCTTTGGGGGTTTTGGGCTTACCCAGATGAAAGAACGGCTGGAGGCGCGGGGCGGGAGCTTCCGCGTCGAGTCTGAGCCAGGCCGGGGAACCAAGGTGCGGGCTGAACTACCGTACTGACAGCAACACGAATGGTTGTTTCTGTGCAGCGGCGAAAATCTAGGGCAACTGGAAACCGTGTCCGGCCTGCGCCAGTAGATTGTTTGAAGTTAATTTGCTCAACTCCCTGGCCGGATTCACGCGGTGGATTGGCCCGCCAAGCTTTATCAGCACAGCGGCCGCCAGCTTGCTCCACAACTGGCTGCGGGTTTTCACTGGACTGCAGAAGCGGGTAGCATGTTCTGGTGCGGCTGGGTTACTCGTTCTGCCCCAACGATACTTTCATTTTTTATGCCCTTGCTCATGGCAAGGTGCAAGCACCATTTGCGATTCAGGAAGTCCTCGAGGACGTGGAGACCCTGAATCTATGGGCCGCGGAGGGCAGGCTTGAACTCACCAAGATCAGCTATGCCGCCTACGGGCGCCTCACGGAAAAATACGTTGCGCTCAGGTCGGGTGGCGCACTGGGCCGGGGCGTGGGGCCATTGCTGGTGGCAGCGCCCGGTTCGTTTTCAGACAACCTGCCCCAGTCGCTGGCGGGCAGGCGTGTGGCCATTCCCGGAAAAAACACCACGGCTTTTCTGCTGCTCTCGCTTTACGCCGAAGGCTTCCTGCCTGTGGAAATGCGCTACGACCAGATAATGCCCGCGGTGCAGCAAGGGCGGGTGGATACCGGGCTGATCATTCACGAGTCGCGCTTTACTTATCCGCGCTACGGGCTCGAAAAAGCACTCGACTTGGGCGAGTGGTGGGAGCAGGAAACCGGTCTGCCGCTTCCCTTGGGGGCCATTCTAGCCAGGCGGGACCTGGGTGAGGAAAATATTCGCGCTTTGGACCAAGCGGTGCGTGCGAGCCTGGAGTACGCAACCCGGCAGCCGGAGGAACCCCTCGAATACATCCGGTCGCACGCGCTGGAACAGGATGACCGGGTCATCTGGGCGCACATTCATACCTATGTGAACGAGTACTCTGTGGACCTGGGTAACGAAGGCGAACGGGCGGTGGAGCTTCTTTTTGCTAGGGCGCGCGCACACGGGCTGATGCCAGAAACCTCCTTTCCCACGTTCCTTTAGCGCGCCGTGGCTAAAGCGTACGAGCGCAAGAAGTCACAGAAAGCCGCGCCGGACTAGCGATAGAGTAGTACCTATGATCCCCGACCTCGAGGCCCTTCCCTCCCCCGCCAAGGAGGAAGCCTCCCGGGTGTTCCATGCTTTTTCGGCCCGCAAGGGCGGCTACTTGTGCTACCCGGAGGACGAGGCGCACACGCTTTACTTTATTGAGCAGGGCTGGGTGCGCATCTTCCAACTGGGTCCCGATGACGAGGAGTACACTCTGGCGGTGTCGGGGCCCGGAGAAATCTTTGGCGTGGGCGCGCTGGTGCCCGGCGAGCGCTACAACATTTTCGCCGGGCCGCTGGTGGACTGTCAGCTGCTTTCCGCCGGCCGTGAAGATCTGCTAAAGCTTTTCCAGCGCTTCCCCGAGATACAACGAGTATTTACGGTACGGCTCTCGCGTGAACTGCGGCTGGCCGCGGAGCGGCTCAGGGACCTGCGTTTCAAGGAGGTGCTCCCCCGACTGGCCAAAACCCTGCTTCTGGCGGCGGTTGAGGGTGAGGAAGGCCCCGAAGTGGTTCTCTCGCACCAGGACCTGGCCCACCTCACAGGCTCGACCCGCGAGACCGTGACCAAGGTGCTGGGCGATCTATCCATGCAAGACGTAGTCGAACTGGACTACCGGCGCATTTTGCTGCTCGAGCCGGACAAGCTGCGTCAGCACTCCTACTAGCCAACCCTTGAACCCTCCGATGCCTAAACCTCTTGCAGCGTTCTTACCCTATGGCCTTGCGGAGCTTCCCCAGGTCCTGGAGCGGCCACGCCCGCTGGACCGGGAAAATCTTTCCGCCGCGCTCACCCGCTATCTCACCCGCATAGGCGCCCCGCAAGCAGCGCTCGCGGCGGCCAGGAGCATTGCGCACCCTGAAAGCAAAGTGGTGGTCACCGGGCAGCAGGCGGGGCTCTTGGGCGGCCCCAGCTTTACCTTTTACAAAGCCCACACTGCGCTCAAGCTGGCTGCCGAGCACCACCGCCAGGACCGCCCGGT